>JAHDDS010000068.1:9317-10585 GCA_020629235.1 Planktomarina sp. | reverse complement strand
CACGCGTTGGCCACGGCCTGGTCCATCCCCGCCGCCTGGGCATAGTACCGCCCCATCAGCCCCTGCAGTTCCGGGAATTCATACACCATTTCTGACGACAGATCGGCCTTGGCCACCCGCGCGGCCTGTTCCGCCAAATCCGCGTCCGCCCCCACCACCGGGGCCAATTCGCGGGCCAGGGCGGCGATCCGGTCGATCCGTTCTGCCTGCGATCCCAACTTGTTGTGGAAGGTCACATTGGCCAGGGCGTCGGTCCATTCGCCCATGCCCGCCTTCGCCACACGCAGATCGTTTTCCCAGAAGAATTTCGCGTCCGCCAAACGGGCCGACAGAACCTTCTGATTGCCCGCCAAGATCGTGGCCCCATTGTCCGCCGTTTCGCGGTTGGCCACGGTGATGAATTTCACGATCTTGCCGGTCTTGTCTGCCACAGAAAAGAACTTCTGATGCTCTTTCATGGAGGTTTGCAAAACCTCTGCCGGCAGGTCCAAGAATTCGGCGTCAATCGCGCCCATCAAAACCACAGGCCATTCCACCAGGCCCGCCACTTCTGCCAGCAATCCCTTGTCTTCCACCACGTCCAGCCCTTCGGCGGCGGCCATGGCGGTGGCGTTGTCCCAGATCGTCGCCGCGCGGTCGGCGGGGCGCAATACCACATGGGCCGCCTTCAGCTTGGCGTCATAGTCTGCAAAACTGTCCACCGTGATCTGGCCCGGGGCCATGAAACGGTGGCCTTCTGTGGTGTTGGACGCGGTGAACTGGTCCACTGTTACGGGCACCACTTCGCTGTCCAGCAGGGCCAGGATGGATTGCAAAGGCCGCACCCACCGCAACGCCCCGTCGCCCCACCGCATGGATTTGGGCCAAGGGAAATTGCGCACTGTGGCATCCAAGGCGTCGGCCACAATGTCCGCCGCCGGGCGGCCCGGCTTGGTGATCTTGGCGAAATAGACCTGGCCCTTCTTGTCATCGCGAATTTCAAGGTCGTCCATGGTGACCCCGGCCCCGCGCAAGAACCCTTCGATGGCCTTGTCCGGCGCGCCCACCTTGGGGCCTTTACGGTCTTCTTGGACCGTGGGGCTTTCTGGCAGCAGACCTTCGATGTGCAACGTCAGCCGCCGCGGCGTGTGAAACGCCTGCGCCGCCCCGTGGGTCAAACCCGCGTCCGCCAAGGCCGCTTCCATCAGCCGCTGCAAATCCGCCGCAGCCCGCGCCTGCATCCCGGCGGGGATCTCCTCAGAGAAAAGCTCAATCAGAAGGTCAGGCAT
>JAHDDS010000068.1:0-9217 GCA_020629235.1 Planktomarina sp. | reverse complement strand
CCGCTCCGGGCAGTCGTCACTGGCGGGGGAACCGTCATAGAGTTTGTCGCCGCAGTCATTGATCTGTTGCCACGCGAACCCGCGCCCGTCGGGGTAGATCGCCACCACGCGGTCAATGCCGTATTCGATGTTGCGTTGGCCCACAAAGGCCGTGGCTTCGCCGGCTGCCAAATCCGCGCCGATTTGCGCGGCGTCAAAGCAGTCAAACCAGTGGGGGGCGTTGTTGGGAACGGCAGCATCAAACGTTTCATAAGTTTCCGTCAACAGGGCGGTGGACATCGACGTGGTGAAACAGGCCCGATACCGAATGGGAGAGCTGTCGGCGTCGATCGCTTGGAAACTTTCAAACAGGATTTCTTCAGGCTGGTCCATGGCCAGGGGCGTCAGTTCCACGCGCCCGTCTTCCAGGGGCACAGAATCGTAATAACCATAGATCTGGGCGTAGTAGACCCCCACCGCAAACACCGTCGTTACCGTTACAATGCCCAAACCAACTACCTTTCCACTGATCGCCATCACGCCGCCCCAGCGGCAGAGGTTTGCACAAAGGCATCCGCACACTGTTTGGCCAAGGCCCGCACCCGCCCGATATAGGCTTGGCGTTCTGTGACCGAAATCACCCCGCGCGCGTCCAGCAAGTTGAAGATGTGGCTGGCCTTGATGCATTGGTCATAAGCCGGGTGGGCCATGATGATGGTCTTACCGGTTTTCGGGTCCAGGTGATCCTGGGACAAAATGGCTGTGCATTCTGCCTCTGCCTCCTCAAAATGGCGCAACAGCACGTCGGTGTTGGCCACGTCGAAGTTCCAGCGGGCGTATTCTTCTTCGGTCTGTTTGAACACGTCACCGTATTTCAAAGGGATCGGCGCATCTGGGTCGTTGAACGGCATGTCCATGACGTGATCAATGCCCAACACGTACATCGCCAACCGTTCCAGCCCGTATGTCAGTTCGCCCGACACAGGGTGGCAGTCATGCCCGCCCACCTGCTGGAAATATGTGAACTGCGACACTTCCATGCCGTCGCACCAGACTTCCCAGCCCAGACCCCAGGCGCCCAGGGTTGGGCTTTCCCAGTCATCTTCCACAAAGCGAATGTCGTGCAGGGCCATGTCGATGCCGATGGCGCGCAGGCTGCCCAAATACAATTCTTGCAAATCGGGCGGGCTGGGTTTGATCAAAACTTGGTACTGGTAATAGTGCTGCAGCCGGTTGGGATTTTCCCCGTACCGCCCATCCGTGGGCCGCCGTGACGGCTGGACATAAGCCGCAGCCCAAGGCTTGGCCCCAAGGGACCGCAAGGTCGTGGCCGGGTGAAAGGTCCCTGCCCCCACTTCCATGTCATAGGGTTGCATAATCGCGCAGCCCTGCCCCGCCCAATAGGTCTGCAGGCGCAGGATAATCTCTTGAAACGACCGGGGGGCTGGGGTGGACATCTTGGGCCTCTGGGCTGTGTTGGGCCGTGCATATTCCCCCATCCCGGGACCGTCAATCAAACGAAGTGCGGACCCAAAGACGCAATCGACCGAAAGTCGCGATTTTTTTACCCTAACGCCTTGATTTGGGGGGTATTGGTCCTTTTAAGCGTCGCAGAGTTTCGGGATGGTACGATGGCTTTTAGATTCTTTTTAACAGCAGTGTTCTGCACAATCGTGTCCATGGTGTCGGCGCAACAAGACATCCGCGGCACCAGTTGGGTGCAAATCGAAGCGCGCCCGTCGAAGGAACGCGCGGCGGAACGGGCCGACCAATTGTCCCAATCGTTTGACAACATCCGCTCGTTCTATCTGGGCAGCGGGTGGTACGGCATCGCCTTGGGCCCCTATGACACCCGCAACCAGGCCACCACCGTCCTGCGCAATCTGCGCCGCGCGCAGTCCATCCCCGGCGACAGCTTTGTGGCATCGGGCAACGCGTTTCGCGAACAGATCTGGCCTGCCCTGGCCAGCGTGGAAATCCCCGAAGACGAAGTGGCGGAAACACCCGCCCCAACCGAAGCGCCTGTCGAACCAGACACAACGCAACAAAACACTGGCGATCAGGATACGGCCACCGTCACACCCCAGGCGCCGGCAGAAGATGCCCAGCCTGAAGTGGAAATCGTGATCGAATTGCCCAAGGAAGAACCGGACGAAACCCCCAACCAGGCCCGTGCATCGGAACGCAAACTCAGCGAACTTCAAAAGAAGGACCTGCAACGCGCGCTGAAATTCACCGGGCATTACACGGGCCGGATCGACGGCAAGTACGGCAAGGGCACCCGCCGCGCCATGGGGCTGTGGCAGCAGGCACGCGCTTACAAGACCACGGGCGTGTTGACCAAACGCCAACGGGCTGAAGTGATGGAAGAATATGACGCCGTTTTGGCCGGGCTAACCTTTGCTGATCGCAGCTTCCCAGCTGCAGGCATCGACGTGAAAGTGCCCGAAGGCGTCTTTGCAGCAGAAGCGTTTGATGCCCCCTTCATCCGCTTTGAACCCAACGGCGATGTTGACGGCAAACTGATCTTGATCAGTCAAAAGGCCGACCGCGACACGATGGAAGTTTTGTTCGAAGTCCTTAAGACCCTTGAAATCGTGCCCGTGGTGGGCCGCCACCGCCTGACCCGCGACGGGTTTCGCATCGACGGAACAAGCGCGCGGTGGCACACAACCGGCTTTGCCGACCTGCGCAGCGGCCAGTTGAAGGGCGCGGTTCTGGTCTGGCCTGCCAGCGACAGCGCCCGCCGCGACCGCATCGAATTGGAAATTTTCCGCAGCTTCAAGCGCACCACCGGCGTTCTGGATGTCGATGCCTTCGGCGTGGAAGACGATGCGGTGGTTTTGTCGGGCCTGCCTGTGCGCCAACCCAAATTTGTCCAGTCCGGTCTTTTTGTCGACCGCAAAGGCCATGTCTTGACCGCCGAACGGGGATTTGGGGCCTGTTCGCGCATCGGCGTCGGCGCGGAAGCAGAAGCAGAAGTTTTGGAGTCCAACGGGCTGTTGACCGTTTTGAAACCCATCCGCCCGGTGACCCCCATCGACGTGTCCGTCTTTCAAAAATCCGAACCCCAAACACCCAGTGCGGTTTTGGTGGCGGGATATTCCTATGGCGGGCTGCTGGGGGCACCGACCCTGACCTTTGGCCAATTGCGTGCCACCAGCGATCTGTCCGGCGATGCCAGCCGCGCACGGTTGGAAGTGGACACCCTGGATGGTGACATCGGCGGGCCGGTGTTTGATCGCGGCGGCGCGGTGGTGGGCGTGTTGTTGCCCCAGTCCGAAGACCCCACGCGGCAGCTTCCAGGCGACGTGCAATTCGCCGCCCTGTGGCCGCAAATGACCGACATGCTGTCCACCGCAAAGATGAAACCCAAAGTCACGGAAACCCTGGCGGTGATGCATCCTGAAGATATCTCCACCATGGCGCGCGACACGACCGTGGTGGTGACTTGCTGGGAATGATTGACCCCCGACTAGAGCGCGATGGCAGGCGTGATGTGGATCACCGTTGGACGATCGGCAGCCAAGGCGTCTGACACAGCAGCCTTCAAATCTGCCCCAGTTGCGGGGGACGTTGCCGCACACCCGTACGCCCGCGCCAAAGCGCAGAAATCTGGGTTTCGCGCGATCACTGCATTGGGGGCGATCTGTGCGCCCACCATGCTGTCTTCAATTTCTTTGAGTTTTCCGTTGTCCCACACCAGAATGGGCAAGGGCTGACCCAGTTCCACCGCTGTGCCAAGTTCCTGGATTGTGTATTGAAACCCATAATCCCCAGCGATGGCCACAGTGGGCAACCCCGGCCGCCCCACCGCACCCCCGATGGCCGCAGGCAACGCATATCCCAAGGTGCCGAACCCCGTTGGGTGATGCCAATGCCCCGGGCGGGTCATCGACCACACTTCCTTGGCGACATAGGCGAACTGGGTCATGTCAGAATAATACATCGTCGCATCAGGCAAGACATCCGCCAGCACGTCGCAAATGGCGACGATGCCGGGGCGTTCCAAATCCGTTTCGCGCCGCCAGGCGGCTTTGTGGCGGGCCACATCGGCGGCGTCCCACCCCGTGGCAGGCGCAATCTGTGCGTCGGCCAAACGGTGCAAAAAGTCTTTACCGCAGCCCTGGATTTGCACTTGCGCCCGGTGAATGTCGGCCAAAACCTGCGGGTCCAAATCGACGCGCACCAAAGGGGCCGCGTGCCCCAAATCGCGCCGCCACAGGTCCACTTCGGCCAATTCCGTGCCCACTGCCACCACCAGATCAGCCGCTGCGATCACATCCGCCGATCCAGGCCGCCCCAGGTACGTCCCGAAATTCAGCGGCGCGTCTGGGGCCACCAATCCATCGGCGGCATAGCTTAAAAAACTGGCCGCCCCCCACCGGGGTAAGGCGACGTTCAACAGGGTGGCCACGGCGTCATCGGCCACGCCACCGCCGAAGATAAACAATGGACGGTCCGCGGCGCTGATCATTTCGGCCACCCGGGCCAAATCACAGTCTGGTGCCAGTGCAGGACGCGGCGCGTCCAAGGCAGCGGGCGCAGGCGGGGCTTGGGCTTCCAACAGTTGGATGGGCACAGACAGGGCTTTGGGCCGTGGCCGCTGGCTGGAAAATTCCGCCAAGGCCCGGTCCACCAAGCCAAATGCCGCTTCCGCCGTCGCTGCCGTTTCGGACCAATCACAAACGGTTGCAGCCGCCCCGGCCTGATCCAACATCTGGTGCAACTGCCCGCGATAGGCAGCCGTTTCATCCAAACAGCTGGCAATGGCCAAGACCGACACGCTGTCGGAAAAGGCTTGCCCCAGGGGGGTCAAAGCATTGCACAGCCCCGGCCCGGTGATCAAATAACACACCCCAGGCCGCCCCGTGGCGCGGGCATACCCGTCTGCCATGAACCCTGCCCCCTGTTCGTGGCGGGCCAAGACATGGCGCAAGCCGGCTTCTTCGATGCCGCGGTAAAGTTCCTGGTTGTGAACACCTGGAATGCCAAAGATCACGTCGACCCCGCGGTCCTTTAACATGTGCGAAATTTGCGCGCCCAATGGTTTGTGATCAGACATCAGGTCCTCCAGAACCGCACGGTAAACAGGGTCAACACCGCCAGCAATTCCAACCGCCCCACCAGCATTCCGATGGACAGCATCCACTTCGCCGTTGGATTAATATCGGCGTAATTGCCCGACGGCCCGATCTGATCCCCCAGACCAGGCCCAATATTGGCCAAGGCTGCTGCCGCCCCTGACACGGATGTCACCAGATCCAGGCCCGTCATGGACAGGCCCACCGCCAAAATACCAAGGGACAAAAAGAACACGACAAAAAATGACAGCACCGAATTCAAAACGTCCGGGCCCACCAACCGCCCCTGATACCTTGGCCGGAACACACCGCGCGGGGAATAGATGGACTGAATTTGGCTTTTGATCGCGGAAAACAACAGCTGGTATCGGAACACTTTCACCGAACACGATGTCGATCCCGCGCAGCCGCCGATCAATCCGGCATAAAAGAACAAGACCACAGCAAAGGCCCCCCAGGTGCCATAGTCCGCGCTGGCAAAGCCCGTGCCGGTAACAATCGACGTGGCGTTGAACAGGGCTTTGCGAAAGCCCGCTTCCCAGTCCACCTGCAGGTTCCACAGCCACAGCGACAAGGCCGCCACGGATACCAAAATGATGGTCAAGAATGCCCAAACCTGGCTGTCTTGCGCCAGGGCGCGGGGCCTACCATCCAGAAGTTGCACATAGCGCACAAACGGCAAAGCCGCCAAACACATGAACAGCGCGCCCACATATTCCGCCCCCGGTGAAAACGCTGCAAACGACGCATCCCGGGTGGAAAACCCGCCCGTGGCCACCGTGGACATGGCGTGGGATGCAGCATCGAATGTGGACATGCCCGCAGCGACATAAAGCGTGGCACACGCACCGGTCAGCCCGACATAGACCCAAGCCACCCGTGACGCGATTTCCGTGGCCCGGGGCAGAATTTTGCCGAATGTGTCAAACCCTTCGGACCGGAAAATCTGCATGCCCCCCACCCGCAATTCGGGCAAAAACACCATGGCCACCACGATGATGCCGATCCCGCCGATCCACTGCAGCAGGGCGCGCCAAAACAGCAAACCTTCGGGAAGATTGTCCAGGCCGGAAAACACCGTGGCCCCCGTGGTGGTCAGGCCGGACATGGCTTCAAAAAACGCATCGGTGAAGGTGGCATCGGTGGCCCCGATGATGAACGGAATGGCCCCAAAGATCGGCAGGGCCACCCACACGCCCGTGGTCAAAAGGAAGGTCTGGTGCAGGGTCAACCCGCGCCCCCCCGCGCTGTCCATGGTGAAATACAGCGCCAAGCCCACCACGACTGTGATGGCCGATGCTTGGGCAAACACGGTCCAGTGTTCATTGCCCCGCAAGATGTCCACCACCATGGGAAAGATCATCGTCACCCCCAACAGGGCAACCAAAAGGCCGATCACATTAAGGACTGGGCGCGGGTCGATCATACGTCGCACCGTTGGCCTTGGGGCCCCGGCGTGTCAAGCGGGCTTAGGGTCGGTGGATCAAGGATCCAAACAGGTGCGGATCAAGACTGGCGCTGGCGAAGGTGGGGCCTTCGGTCAGGACGCTGACAGCGTCGTGGCTGTGCAAACTTTCCTGGTGGCTGGCAACAACGCGAAAATCCCCGACCCGCGTATCAGCCTGCAATTGTTCGCAAAACAACCGGGCGGCATCTTCCACAAAAATCGGATTGGCGGCGTTCAGTTCGGCAAAGGCTTGTTCGTCTTCGCGCTTGACCATCACTTGCGTTTCCGTGGGCACTGCGCGGCGGGCCATGTCAATCACGTCTTCCACCCACAAGGGTGCAGCGTCCGGGTCCACCACCAGCGACATCCGCGCCACCGACCGCTGCGAATGCGGGGTGGCCAGTTGCCCGCGCGTGGCCCGGGCGTGTTCCGACAGTTCCAGCGAACACGGGCACGTGGAAGAATAGACATAATCCAAATGCACCATCCGCGTCTGGACACCGTTCCGAACGGCCATTTCCAACACAACGTCGTAATACTGATACCCTGCAAGCCCCGACCGCAGGCTGTCCATCTGCAAGGGCAGGGAAAACGCAAGCTGAATGCGCGCATCCAAGCTTTCCAAATCGGTCTGATAGTCGGCCAAAGCCGCTGCGATCAGATCAAACCCGAATGCGCCGTCCGCGTGTTTATAAAAGCTGCGCATGATGCGCGACATGTTGATGCCTTTTTTGTCCGCCTCCAACGAGACAGAGCCCGTGACCGACGTGTCCAGGCGCACCGTGCCCCCGTCCCGCGCGGCATAGTGCAGCGGAAGGCGGAAATTCGAAATACCCACGTGTTGAATGCGTTGATGCGCCCCGCGGATCAGCGATGATGGACCGTTTTGCAGATCAGGCAGGCTGGCTTTATAATCAGCCGTCACCTGAAAATCCGCCGGAAAGTCCCGCGACAACTGCGGATAGTCAGCCACCTGCCCCGGCAACAGCGCTTGGATCTGCGGGTCCAGATCACGCACTTCACCAGCGCTGGCCTGTGACGCCCACCGGCGCAGCACAGCCAAAGCGTCTTGCGCGTCTTCGCGCGACAGATCACGTTCGATGGTGTTGGAATGGATGTTCATGGCAATTTCCCCCCTGAAGGTGCGGGCCAGACCCATAAGATATGGGGACAAATGCGGACCGTTACAACCGTTTATTCAGAAGTACGACGTATTGGCGAAAGTGGATCACTCAAACCAAGGCTTGGATCACATCTTCCAGCAAATCCTGCGGGTCTTCCAATCCCACCGACATGCGCACCAGTCCAGGCGTGATGCCCAAGGTTTGCTTTTGATCGTCCGGCAGGCGTTGGTGGGTTGTGGTGGCCGGGTGCGTCACAAGTGTTTTGGCATCGCCCAGGTTATTGGAAATCGTCGCGATTTGCAGCTTGTTCAAGAACGCAAAGGCCGCGTCTTTGCTGCCCAAATCAAGCGCCAGCATCGTGCCGCCCGTGCCCAACTGCCCCTGGCACAGGGCGTGCTGCGGATGATCTGCCAGGCCTGGGTAAATCAGCCGCGTCAGGGCCGCGTGGCCCGCCAACCCTTGCGCCAGGACCGCCGCACTGTCGGCTTGGGCGCGCACGCGCAGATCCAGCGTTTCCAGGCCCTTCAGCATCATCCAAGCGTTGAACGGGGACATGGCCCCGCCGGTGTGCTTCATGTAAGGTTCAACCGTTTTGCGGATAAAATCCTGTGTCCCCAAGATCACCCCGCCAAGACCGCGCCCCTGCCCGTCAATGTGTTTGGTGGCGGAATACACCACCACGTCCGCGCCTTGGGCAATGGCCTGGGAAAAGACCGGGGTGGAAAACACATTGTCCACCACCACTTGCGCCCCCACAGCCCGGGCCAGCTTGGAAACAGCCGCGATATCAATGACTTCTAACGTCGGGTTGGACATACTTTCGAAAAACACAAGCTTGGTGTCAGGGCGTATGGCCCCAGCCCAGGCATCCAGATCTGTGCCGTCTACGAAATCCACCTGCACGCCGAACCGGGCCAACACGTCTTCCAACACATAAAGACAGGACCCAAACAAGGCCCGGGCCGACACCACGTGATCGCCCGCCTTCAACATCGACGTCAGCGCGCCAGACACCGCCGCCATGCCGCTGGCGGTGGCAAAGCCTGCTTCGGCCCCTTCGATGGCGGCGATGCGGTCTTCGAACATCGCCACGGTGGGGTTGCCATAGCGGGCATAGATGTATTCGTCGGGCCCTGCATTTTCGAACCGCGCTTCGGCGGATTCGGCGTCGGGATAGGCAAACCCTTGGGTCAAAAAGATCGCTTCTGACAGTTCGTTAAACTGCGACCGGCGGATGCCCGCGTGGATGCCTTTGGTGCGTTTCGTGGCCATGTGGGTTCCCCAAAAAATAAAGCCCCACCGGAATGAAAGTGGGGCCTGGACCCAACCTTTTAGCGGAGTGTTTTACGTGGCCCGCAATCCGGTAACAAATCGCCACGGCCACTGAGATACGACCGCCCCAGCCGATGGTCAAGCCACTAACCCAAGGCAAAAACGGACTATGTTGGTGCTTGCAACGCCAAAACCGCGGACCCGCCATGACCGATCCATCCGACCCCGTCTGCCCCCTGTGCACCCGCCCCATCCCAAAGAGCGCGCCATCAAGCCGCCACCATTTGGTGCCCAAACTGAAGGGCGGCAAA
>JAHDDS010000012.1:9890-51786 GCA_020629235.1 Planktomarina sp. | reverse complement strand
GACGACCGCGTGCTGGCCGCCGCACAGCTGACCTATTCCTTGCCGCCGCAGGGGTGAGTGTGTGGCGCGTCGGTGGGTTTCACCCGCCCTACGGCAGTGGGGCATGGGGTAAAATAATACCTATTTTGCAAGTTGTTGAAATCATTAAGTAAATCATGGCAAAGCGTCATTGACGTGAAATTTGGTGCGGTTATACAGCGCCCATCACCAATTCGATGGGTAGACACATGAAAACCTTCTCTGCGACACCGGCAGATATCGACAAGAAATGGATCATCATTGATGCTGAAGGCATCGTGCTGGGTCGTTTGGCGTCGATCATTGCCATGCGCTTGCGCGGCAAGCACAAAGCCTCTTTCACACCGCACATGGACATGGGCGACAATGTGATCGTGATCAATGCGGAAAAAGTCCAGGTCACGGGCAACAAGCGCAACAAAGAAAACTATTGGCACACAGGATACCCAGGCGGGATCAAATCGCGCACCACGGGTCAGATCCTGGAAGGCAAATACCCTGAACGTGTGGTGACCCAAGCGGTCAAGCGCATGTTGCCGGGCAACCGCCTGTCGCGCCAGCAAATGACAAACCTGCGGGTCTATGCGGGGGCCGAACATCCCCACGAAGCCCAAGCGCCAGAGGTTCTGGACGTGGCGTCCATGAACAAGAAAAACACGAGGGCCTGAGGACAATGACAGATCAAGTGAATTCCTTGGAAGACTTGGCCGCCGTGGCCGAAGGCACCGTCGCAGACGCGCCCGTGCAAGACTTGGCCGCACCGCGCGAACCCGTGCGCGATGACCTGGGACGGTCCTACGCCACCGGCAAACGCAAAGACGCGGTCGCCCGTGTGTGGATCAAACCCGGTTCCGGCAAAGTGACCGTGAACGGCAAAGACCAAGACGCATATTTCGCGCGTCCTGTGTTGCAGCTGATCTTGCGCCAGCCCATGCAAGTGGCCGGTGTGGAAGGCCAGTTCGACGTGGTGGCCACGGTCAAAGGCGGCGGCCTGACGGGCCAAGCGGGGGCCGTAAAGCACGGCATCTCCAAAGCGTTGCAGCTTTATGACCCATCCTTGCGCGGCGCGTTGAAAGCTGCCGGCTTCCTGACCCGCGACAGCCGTGTGGTGGAACGTAAGAAATACGGTAAGCGCAAAGCCCGCCGGTCGTTCCAGTTCTCGAAGCGTTAAGCCGCTTTATATATCCGATCGAAAGGGTCCGTTGCCGTTGGCAGCGGGCCTTTTTCTTTGGGCTTTTGTTGGGTCGGCTGGGTTGGGGCGCAGCCAGGGGCGGCATTTAATTTAAGAAAAATTGGAACGGTTCTGCGGGGCGGCACGTTGGGACGCCACATGCAAAAAAGCAAGGAGCGTATCCCATGTTGAAGACAACCAAAGCCCTGATGACGGCCACCGCCCTGACCGCAGCATCCGCCACATTGGCCATCGCCGATTTCGCCCTGAAAGACCCAAGCGTGATCGATGCCGACAGCAATATCGTGGAAAATGCCATGGTGGTCAGCAACCTGGGCACGCTGGTGACAGCCGTGCAATCGGCAGGTTTGGCGCCCGATCTGATGGGGGAAGGTCCCTTCACAGTTTTCGCGCCGGTCAACTCTGCGTTTCGCGATCTGGACACCGACATGGTGGACAAGTTGATGATGCCAGAAAACCGCGCTGATCTGGTGAACCTGCTGCAGACCCACGTCGTGCCAGCCGAAATCACCAGCACCACCATCGCCAACTTCCTGGGCGACCGCGAGATTTTGGAAAACATCACGCCCGGCATCTATGAAGTGCGTGAAACGGCCGAAGGCACCGTGTTGGAACTGACCACCATCGGCAACACCAAGATCGAGATCACCAGCAACGGTGGCGACTACTACATCGATTTTGGCGCAACGGATTCGGCTGAAATTCTGGTGGCCGACCTGGAATCGTCCAACGGTGTGGTGCACCTGATCGACACTGTCTTGGTGCGCTAACGCCCAAGGCTGTGACATCAGCACCCGGCGCAGGTGAACCATCTGCGCCGTGCCAGAACCCCGCCCATTCCGGCGGGGTTTTGTGCATTTTGGGGTCGTGACATTTCGCCCGAAAAACTTTTTTCAAAAAAATCACTTTTCTTGGGAACCATTCTGCTTCCCCCACGTTGACCTGACACAATCGCGCCGCAGCGCCCCTTCTTGCTGCGATGCGTGCCTGTCTCGCACCCAGGTTTGTCCCTCCTTTTGGGTGCGGCCTCGGCCAGTTCCTTCCCCGGGAACTGGCCTTTTTTCACCAAATCCACGGAACTGTAGTGGGCCCCAGGCGTTTTATAGGCACATGCAAATTCAAAGAGAGAGAGGAGAGAACCGATGAATATGCTTTCGATTTCCGCCCTTGCCCTTTTGGCCGCAGCCCCAGTGGCCGCCGCAGACCTGCGCACGGATGGCATCAATCCCGCCCTGGACGTGCAAGGCGGCACGTTCCAAGAAATGATCAGCGGCGACAGCAAAGACGACCTGTCCGACAGCGGCACCTATATCGGTGGTCTGGCCCGCGAAATGTCCGCCGCAGACCTGCTGGGCAAACGCATTTACACCCTGCAAGGGGGCGACGCGGAACCGTCTGTGTTTGACTTAAATGACGGCTGGGAAGACGTGGGCGAAGTGGCCGACATCTTGCTGACGCCCGCAGGCGATGTGGCCAGTGTTCAGTTGGATCTGGGCGGTTTCCTGGGCTTTGGTGAAACCGAAGTCACCGTGTCCATGAACCAGCTGCAGTTCTTGACCGAAGACCCCGCCGCCGGGTCCGACGTGGATGATTTCTTCGTGGTGTTGTCCAAAGACACGGTGGACCAATTGACCGAAGACGCGTCCTGATCTGACCGTTTTTAATTGTGTATGGCCCGTCCCTGGGATGATCCTTGGGGCGGGCCTTTGCGTGTCAGTGGTCGGGGTCCAGGATGCCCAAGCCGCGCAGGTATATGCCGATGCCGCTTTCCAGCAGGTCTTCGGGCGAAATCGGGCAGTTGGCGGATGTGTTGCCGCGCGCAAACAGTTCCACGACCCCGTGGCTTAGCGCCCAGATATGGTTGGAAAACATTTGCGGCGGGGGGCGTCGGTCAGCGGGGATGCGCAGCGACAATTGCGTGGCCGCCTGTTCCAGCACCGCCGTGCCCCGTTGGGCCGCGTCATACAATTCGGGGCTGCGCTGCATGGAAATGCCGCTTTCAAACATCGCCACATAGTGGCCCGGATGCTGGCGCGCAAAAGCAATATACGCCCGGCCCGTCGCTTCAAAGGCGGCCAATGCGGTGGGGTGGCCGCCCTGGAACGCCTGTTCCATGACATCGCCAAAAATCCGAAACCCCTGCAGTGCGCATTCCGCGATCAGGTCTTCGCGGCCTTCAAAATGCCGATACACCGCCGCCGGGGTCACGCCCGCGCGTTTGGCGGCTTCCGACAGGGTGAACCCCGTGGGGCCTTTTTCTTCCACCAGCAACAGGGCAGCGTCCACCAAGGCTTGGCGCAGATTGCCGTGGTGATACCCGGCCTTAGGCATGCCAAATCCCAGGCCCGCCCGCAATTTTGGGGTCCACGGTGCCCAAGGCTGCGTCATCGCGCCCGGCATAGTCAAACTGGCACAGAACCGCACGAATGGCGTTGATGCGCGCACGGCGTTTGTCGTCGGTGCGCACCACGGTCCAGGGGGCCGCGTCGGTGTGGGTGCGGGTCAGCACCTCTTCTATGGCTTGGGTATAGGCATCCCAGCGGTTCAATCCTTCCACGTCGATCCAGGACAGTTTCCACTGCTTCAGCGGGTCGCTTTCGCGGGCCAAAAACCGTTGCAACTGGCTGGCGCGCCCGACGTTCAACCACAGCTTGGTCAGGTGGATGCCGTCGTTCACCAGCATGTCTTCGAACGCAGGCGTTTGGTGGAACCATTTGCTGCGCTGCTGGGGCGTGCAGAAGTCGAACACGTGTTCCACCACGCCGCGATTGTACCAGGACCTGTCAAAGAACACGATTTCCCCCGCCGTGGGCAGGTGCTGGATATAGCGTTGGAAATAGAGTTCCCCCGCTTCGCGTTCGGTGGGTTTCGACAGCGCCACGACGCGGGCGTTGCGGGGGTTCAGGTTTTCGCGAAACCGTTTGATGGTGCCGCCTTTGCCCGCCGCATCGCGGCCTTCGAACACCACCACGACCCGCGCGCCGGTGTCTTTCATCCAGGCTTGGAATTTCACCAATTCGATCTGCAAGGCCGCCAGTTGGTCTTCGTACAGGCTGCGTTTCAGGCGCTTGGCGTAAGGAAAGCCTGGGTCGATGGGGGTTTTGCCGTCGCTGTTTTTGATCGCGTCGCGCACGGCTGTGGGGGCGTGTTGGTCAAAGAATGTGCTGATGGCACCGTCAAATGGTTTGGCCATGGGGGCCCCTTCGTGCTGCGTGTCTTAAACCCTATATGGGGAATGTTAACGCGCTTCACAATCCGCTGATGCGTTTGATGGCGTCGATCACCTGGTCGCGGTGGGTGTGGTGGGGCATGTGCCCGATGCCTTGCAGCACCACCAATTCGGCCCCGGGGATTTGATCCACCAGCTTGGCGGAATGTACTTCCAGCGGCACGATGGCGTCCGCGTCACCGTGAAAGATCACCGTTGGCACCGTGATATCGCCGTATTGGGGCACCATGGTTTTGATCTCGGGCAACAGGTTGGACACTTGGCGCACATTGGACCGGAAGGCGTGGCGCTGCAGGATCAATTCTGCACCCACGTCATCGGCGTATCCGTCGGGGGCTGTTTGCGGTTCAAAAATGCTGGCGATGGCGGTCTTGATCCTGGTTTCGGTGGCGAAAGCGCTGATCATCGGCACCAGCAACGCGCCCCCCAGAAGGGAACTGTTCACCCGGTAATACGCGCCCAGATCGCCGGGCCAGGGGTTTGACACGGCCCCCAACATCACCAGCCCTGACATGTCATCGCCAAACTGCGTGGCCCAGGCCAGCGCCACTGCGCCGCCGAAGGAATGGCCCACGATGATGGGTTTGTCCGCCCCCAATTTGCGCACCGCTTTGCGGATCAGGTCCGCTTGCAGCGCCACGGGGGCCGATGCGGTGGACCAGGCCCGGCCGTATTCAGGGGCCGCCACATCGCTGTGGCCCAGGCCGGGGCGGTCCACGATGAACACCCGGTGGGTCTTGGCCAAGGTTTGGGCAAAATCAAACGTGAATTCGCGCATGCTGCCGCTGGCCCCGTGGATCAACACCACGTCCGGGCCTTGGCCCATCACCAGGGTTTGGATGCGGGTTCCGTCCACGTCCACCGCTTGGCCCAGGGGCGGGTATTGCTGCACTACAGTGCGTTCGCGCTTGGCGGCAAAAAATTGCGTCACCCCCACCAAAGCCGCCACCAGGACGGCCAGGACCATCACCAGGCCCTTCAGCATCACGCCGCCCCCCAATTGAACGGCACAGTTTGATAAATCTGGTTGATCCAATTGCCGTACAGCAGATGCGCGTGCGACCGCCAGCGATTGACGGGCCGCTGGTTTGGGTCGTTGTTCGGATAGTAATGATCGGGCACATGTATGGGCGTGCCCGCCGCCACGTCGCGGTCGTATTCGCCCTTCAGCGTGTCCGTGTCGTATTCAAAGTGGTTGAAGATATAAAGCGCCCGGTGGGCCGCATCTTCCACAAGACAGGGGCCGGTTTCGTCCGATCCCAGCAGCGTGCGCAGGCCCGACGCGGCGTCGATTTCGCCCTGGCGCATTTCGGTCCAGCGGCTGACGGGGATGAAGCATTCGTCCGAAAACCCCCGCAGATAGGGGGACGCCGGGTCCATGTTTTTCTGGCGGAACAACCCAAAGGATTTTTCCGGCAGGATGTGTTTTTGCACCCCGTGGAAGTGGTTGATCATGGCCATGCCGCCCCAGCACACGCCGAAGGTGGAATGCACATGGGTCTGGGTCCAATTCATCACGTCCACCAGTTCGTCCCAGTACGTGACGTCTTGGAATTCCAGATGTTCGATGGGTGCGCCGGTGATGATCAGCCCGTCAAAATATTCGTCCCGCACATCCTGAAAGGGGCGGTAAAATTCCGCCATGTGGGCGGCTGCGGTGTTCTTGGTGCGGTGTTCGGACATGCGGATCAGGTGCAGATCAATCTGCAACGGTGTGGCCCCGATCAACCGGGCAAACTGGTTTTCCGTGGCGATCTTTTTGGGCATCAAATTCAGCAACCCGATGCGCAGGGGGCGGATATCTTGGCGCGTGGCGTCGGACGGGTCCATCACCATCACACCTTCGTCCGTCAGCACTTTGTGCGCGGGCAGGGTGGATGGGATCGTGATGGGCATAAGCAGACCTCCGCTGGCCAAGCAAGTTAGGATTGGCTGGTGTGCCGATCAAGGGCTGACGCAACGACAGTCACAAAGTCGTGCGGCGTGCGGATGGCGGCCACATCGTCGGCGGTGATGGACAGGCCCCATTTCGCCATGGCGCGATATATCGGCTGGCGGTTGGCCAGGGCGCGGGCATAGGCCCAGCGGATGAAATCATCGGGGTTCACGCGATCGGGGTGCACCGACTGATCCACCAAGAAATCCGCCCAGGCCCGATCCAAGAACGCGGCCTGATAACACATGGGCTTGGGGTCGCGATCAAACCGCGCCACCAGATCGTCGGTGTGGGCGTCCGACCCTTCAATCCAGATCATCAGCGTGTGGGCGGCCAGGGTTTTCATCACCTCGTCTTGCGGATCATCGGGGTCCACGACTTCACAGATGGACCCGCCAGTGTCGCAGATGAAATGCTGATACCCGTACAAATCCACCGCCCGGTCGATGAAATAGGGCGTGTCCAGCAGGGCCTGCACCTCGGCCCGGTGGTGTTGGGCCTGGCGGCGGCGGTATTCGTCGATGGCGATGCCGCCTTGGTCTTCGTCGCCTGGTTTGCCCAAGTATGTGGACAGGGGTTTCAGGTTTTCGAAGGTGATGTTGGACGCGATATAGATGCTGTCGCTTTTCAGCAGGTCGGCCAAGAACGGGTCGCGCATGGCGCGGCGCTTGAAATTATCGTCGATGAATTCGCCCATGTACCGCGTGCCGATGCGGTAATCGATGGAATAGTGAAACCAATTGCCCGCCTCGCGCAACATGGCCGAGGTGTGGGTCTTGCCCAAGCCGGACATGGCGAACAAAAGGGCGCGCTTGTTGGGGCTGGCCAGCCATTCATCTGCGGATGCGTATATCATGGCATTCGATTAAGGGCTTTTGCGGCGTTTGAAAACCCGGCCATCCAGCACGATCAACCCCACGGCCAACATGGCGAACCCGACAAAGGCTTGGGGCGCCAAGGTTTCCGCCCGGGCCCAGGCCCCCAAAACGATGGCCACGGGCGCCACCAGCAGCGTCACCAGCATCAGGTTTCCAGACCCCGCCGCCGCCAAAACGCGGTAGTAGAGCAGATAGGCCAAGGCGGTTGCCACAATGGACACATATCCGATGGCGGCCCAGGTGCTGGCCTGCAGCGCCAAGCTGGGCACGCCTTCGGTCCAGATCACGATGGGCACCATGAACACGGTTGCGGCACTCAGCATGCCCATGGCTGCCACCTCTGGCTGGGTGCCTTGGAACATGATGCGCGCCCAAACCCCCGCGATGGCATAGGACACGGTCCCGCCGATCACCGCCAGTTGCGCCAACGACCGCAGATCAAAACTGGCAAAGGACGCCAGCCCGATGGCCGTGGCCACGCCGAAAAAGCCCAAGACAACCCCCAAAGCGCGGTTCCAGGTCAGCCGTTCATCTTTGAAGGCGATGGCGGCGGCCAGCACGCCGAAAATGGCGGTGGCTGCGTTGAAAATCGCCGTCAGCCCACTTTCGATGTGCAGCTGGCCCCAGGCCATCAAGCCGAAGGGGATGACATTGTTCAAAAGCCCCATGCCCGCGCAGGCCACCACAAAGCGCCACGTGCGCGGCACGGCCAACCCCCGGGCCCAAACCCAACCCCACAGCACCAACGCGGCCCATCCTGTGCGGTGCAAGACGGTGGTCATGGGGCCGATTTCATCCAAGGCCACGCGGGTGGCCAAAAAGCTGCCGCCCCAGATCAGGGCCAGCACACCCATTTGAACCCAGGCGTGGGGGGACAGGGATTTTTGCGCTGTCACAGAATTCGTCATGGATCAGGGGTGGCGCAAAATGGGCGCGCGCTCAATCCGATTCGTGCGCCTTACTTGGCGCGGGTCACATTCAGATAGTTTGCCGCGAAGATCAGCACCGCCCCAAGCAGCACCCAGCCGTCCAAGGGTTCTGCGTAAAACATCACGCCGATCACCGCCACCAGGGGCAAGCGGGCAAAATCAAGGGGCATCACGATGCTGGCTGGCGCGATGGCCAGGGCCTGGGTCAAACAAAAATGCGCCATCAGCCCGGCGCAGCCGATGATGCCCAACCACGGCAGGGCTTGGGCGGTGGGCCAGGTGACTTGCCCGTCATAGAAAACCATGATCGCCCCAAACGCCGCCTGCATCGTCGTCAGATAAAACAGGATACAGGTGATGGACGCCGTGGCCGTCAGCTTGCGGGTGAAAATCGCCGTCAGGGCAAAGGCGATGGCGGCCAGGGCGCCCGTGGCCACCCCGATGGATATGCCGCCGAAATCTGGGCGCGCCACGATCATGATGCCGATGAACCCCAATGCGGCATAGGCCAGCTTTTCCAAGGTCAGGGTTTCTTTCAAAAACAAGGGCGCCAGCAGCAGCACCCAGATGGGACCAGTGAATTCCAGGGCAAACAGTTGCGCCAGGGGGATCAGGGGCAGGGCGAAGAACCACAGGTTTTGCCCCGTGAAATGCGCCAGGTTGCGGGCAAAGTGCAGGCCCAAGCGGGCGCGGGTGATTTGATGAAGCGTGCCCGCGTATCCCCCCACCGCCAAAACGATGGCAATGCCCAGAAGGGACCGAAAGAACATGATTTCGAAGGTGTCGTGGTCCAGCGATGCGAACCGGCCCGCCACGGCCATGGACGTGAAGCTGACGATGGCCCCGATCATCCAGACGGCTGCGCGCAGGTTGGTGGACACGTCAGCCCGCCTCGCAGGTGCCGGTGAACAGCACGGGCAAGTCGCGGTGCTGGGTCAAGATATCCACGGTGAAAGGGGCCGGACCGCGCACCAAAACGATCGCCGTGTCGCCGCGCCCCACCAGGGTCAGCGCCACGGGCCAGGGGCCGGGTTGGCCCGGGGTTTCAGCCATGACGTCCAAATCGATCGTACGATCGGCAAAGCGGAATTGCGCTGTGTTGCCCAACAGATCCAGCGCCCAAATCGGGTCCGTGCCTGTGCACGCCATCTGCGGCACGATGTCAGGGGTGATCTGGGCCACGGCTGGGCTGGCCAGGGCCAGGGCAAAAGCGGCGGCCTTCATTCCCATTCGATGGTGCCCGGCGGTTTGGACGTGATGTCGTATGTGACGCGGTTGATGCCCGGCACCTCGTTTATGATGCGCGTTGCAGTTTCGCCCAAGAACTCGTGGCTGAACGGGTAATAATCCGCCGTCATGCCGTCGACCGATGTCACCGCGCGCAACGCACAGGCATAGTCATAGGTGCGCCCGTCGCCCATGACCCCCACGGTGCGCACGGGCAGGATCGCGCAGAACGCCTGCCAAATTTCATCGTACAGCCCGTGCTTGCGAATCTGGTCGATGTATACGGCATCCGCTTCGCGCAGAATATCCAGCTTGGCGCGCGTGATTTCACCGGGGCAGCGGATCGCCAGACCCGGGCCAGGGAAGGGATGACGGCCAATGAAGCTGGCGGGCAGGCCCAACTCGCGGCCCAAGGCGCGCACTTCATCTTTGAACAATTCGCGCAGGGGTTCCACCAACTTCAGGCCCATCTTTTCAGGCAACCCGCCCACGTTGTGGTGGGACTTGATGGTGACGGACGGCCCGCCCGAAAAGCTGACACTTTCGATCACATCCGGGTACAGCGTCCCTTGGGCCAAGAATTTCGCCCCGTCGATCTGATCGGCATATTTCTGGAACACGTCGATGAACAGCCGCCCGATGATCTTACGTTTGGTTTCGGGATCGGACTGGCCTTCCAGTTCACCCAAAAACAAATCCGCCTCGTCTGCGTGGATCACATGCAGGTTCATGTGGTCGCGGAACATACCCACGACTTCCGCCGCTTCGTCTTTGCGCAGCAGCCCGTGGTCCACAAAAACGCAGGTCAGCTGGTCGCCGATGGCTTCATGAATCAGGGCGGCGGCCACGGTGCTGTCGACGCCACCAGACAGGCCGCAGATGACCTTGGCGTCGCCCACTTGGTCACGGATCGCGGCAACTGCCTGGTCACGGTATCCGGCCATGGTCCAGTCCCCGGTGAAGCCCGCCAGCGCCACGAAGTTTTCATACAGCTTCGCGCCGTTGGGGGTGTGGTGCACTTCTGGGTGGAACTGCACGGCGAAAAAATTGCGCGATGTGTCCGCCGTGATGGCGAACGGCGCATTGGGGGATGTGCCAAACACATCGAACCCCGGCGCAAGTTTGGCCACGTGGTCCCCGTGCGACATCCAAACTTGTTCGCGGGCGTCGTCAAACCACCCATCCAGCAAGGGCAGGCTGGCGTCCGTGGGGGTGACATAGGCGCGGCCGAATTCTGCCGTGCCGCCGCCGCCGGTATTTTTGCCGCCGTGTACTTCGCCGCCCAACATCTGCATCATAACTTGCTGGCCGTAACAAATGCCCAAGATCGGCACGCCCAGATCAAAAACTGAGGCGGGCGGGCGGGGTGATCCGGCGCGGGTCACACTGTCCGGCCCGCCAGAAAATATCACAGCTTTGGGGGCGAAGTCCGCCAGAAAGGCGTCATCGACGTTTTGATAGGGATGGATTTCGCAATAAACGCTCAGCTCCCGCAATCGCCGCGCGATCAACTGGGTGACCTGGCTTCCGAAATCAATGATCAGCAGGCGGTCGTGGGTTTGGGTCATGGCGCGATTTACGCCGCACCCTGCGGGGGTTCAAGGCAGAACCGACCGGCGATGTCGCTTTCCGGTCGCAGATGGCGGATTCTCGGTGTGCTGCAGTGCCGCAATTGGGTATCCCGGACGCAGCCAACCAAGGGGTAAGACAAATGGCAGACCGTGCAGCACGACGTTCCCGCAGCGGCGGTGGGGCCGCCCGCCGGGCAGAACGCACCGCATTCAAAATCGAAACCGCACCCTTCATCGATCGCAAAAGCCCGCTGACAGAATACCTGTCTGAAGACACCCTGGCGCTGATCGAAAAGAACGCGGACACGGTCTTGGAAGACATCGGCGTCAATTTCGTTGAAAACCCCGGCGCATTGGAATTGTGGAAAAAAGCGGGGGCCAAAGTGGATGGCGAACGCGTGCGCATCCCGCGCGGCCTGGCGCGCGAATTGTGCAAAACTGCCCCAAGCCAATTCACCCAACACGCCCGCAACCCCGAAAAGAACGTGGTGATCGGTGGCAAAACCCTGGTGACAGCCCCTGTTTATGGCCCGCCCTTCGTGCGCGATGTGGACGGTGGGCGGCGGTACGCCACGATGGACGATTTCACCAATTTCGTGAAGTTGGCGTATATGTCCAAATACCTGCACCATTCGGGCGGCACAGTGTGCGAACCCACGGACGTGCCGGTGAACAAGCGCCACTTGGACATGTTGCTGGCCCACATGCTGTATTCCGACAAGCCATTTATGGGGTCGGTGACAGAACCCAGCCGCGCGCAGGATTCGGTGGACATGTGCGAAATTCTGTTCGGCAAAGACTTCATCCAGGAAAACACCGTGATGACGTCGCTGATCAACATCAACTCGCCCCTGACCTTCGACGGCATCATGATGGGCGCGTTGGAAGTGTTTGCCAAAAACAACCAAGCCAGCATCGTGTCGCCGTTCATCGTGGGGGGGGCCATGGCGCCGGTGTCCGTGGTGGGCACGTTGACCCAAGTTCTGGCAGAAGTGATGGCGGGCATCGCCTACAGCCAGTTGGTGCGTCCGGGCGCGCCCGTGATCTTCGGCACATTTGTATCATCCATCGATATGAATTCCGGCGCGCCGACATTTGGCACGCCAGAGGCCAGCCAAATCCTGTACGGGGCAGGGCAGTTGGCCCGACGGATGAACTTGCCGTTCCGGTCGGGTGGTGGCCTGTGCGGGTCCAAATTGCCGGACGCCCAAGCGGCCTACGAATCCGCCAACACGCTGAACGCGGCGTTGATGGGCGGGGTGAATTTCATGCTGCATTCTTGCGGCTGGTTGGAAGGCGGGCTGGTCAGTTCGTATGAAAAATTCGTGATGGACGCCGACCAGTTGGGCACCTTGCAAAAATTGGCAGCGGGCGTGGCGGACGACGAAAATGCCCAAGCCATGGACGCCATCGAAGAAGTGGGCCCCAGCGGGCATTACCTGGGCTGCGCGCACACCCAAAACAACTATGCCCAAGCGTTCTGGCGGACCGAGCTGTTTGATTACAAGCCGTTTGAAACCTGGTTCGAAGAAGGCGCGCGCGACACCCAAACCTTGGCCGCCGAACGGGTCAAATATCTGTTGGCCAACTATCAACAGCCCCAGATCGACCCGGCCATTCGCGCCGCACTGGAAGCTTATGTGGCCGAAAAGAAAGCCTCTGTCCCGGATGCATTTATCTGATCAGGCCGCGTTTTTGGCCTGCGCCAGGGTGAACACCGCGATCAAACACTGGACATGCCCGGCCACGTTATAGCCCGGGCGGTCCGATTTTCGGTGGGCTTCAAATTCTGATTCTTTTTCCAAGATCGCGTGCAACTGCCGGTCCAGGGTGCCAGTGGCACCAGACCCCAACACACGTTTAAGTAGAGTGTCGGGGCAGGTTTTTCCCAATCCGGCCCGGGCGGCTTGGATCAAGATTTTGGGGCGGCGCAGGGGCGTAAGGGGCGTGCAAGACATGGGGAAATCCTGAAAAGTTGCGGTTGATTTGCCCAACAAACCACAGCCTGACCCGCCGTTGCGTCTTCCCCAAAAACAGCGAACGGTGGTTTTCCAACTGTTTAATTTATCGAAACAATCCTCGTTTCCACAGCGGATTTTAACATTCGAGTAACAAATTGGGCGATAACGTGACGGCGATTGTGGATAACATGGTGGATAAGATGGGCAATCTGTTGCCAACTCTGATTTCTGAACGTGCCAATCGCAGCATTCCCGAATTCCCGCATTGGTTGAACGATGCGGTTCGGGTGTATTTGGCCCATACGGTGTACGGTGTTCCCATTCGCGCTTTGGCGCGCAGCCGGGGACAGCATCCTTCCACGATTTTGCGCCAGGTGCGCCGCGTGGAACTGCAACGGGACAATCCGCTGATTGATCAAGCCCTAGAGTGGGTGGCGCACGTCACCTTCGTGGGGCCTGCCATGCAGCGAGGAAACAAAATGGCCCATTCCCAGACCCACACCACAGACCTGCCACCCTTGCCGGAAAACCTGGACGCCGAAGCGCGCCGTGTGTTGCGGCGACTGCGCGAACGCGGCGCGGTGTTGGCCGTGGCCCAGGGCTTTGATGTGGCTGTCATCGTGCGCGACACCCAAGAAGGGGTCACCGAACGTTTGGGCAGCGCCAGCCGGTCGCTTGTGATGTCGTTGGCCCTGGAAGGTTGGATCGCCACAGACAACCCGGATTTGCGGATCGTGCGCTATGCCCTGACGGCATCGGGCCGCAGCAAATTGGCGGACTTGATGCGCGATTTGCCAGAGGTGGCCGAAGACACCGACACCGCCAACACGGCGGCGCAGCCGGCCAAACGCCAGAACCTGTCCGAAAGCCCGCTGATGCTGTTGTCGCGCCGCAAGGAACGCGATGGCAAGCCGTTCTTGGCGCCTGAATTGATGACCGCCGGTGAACGCCTGCGCGAAGATTTTGAGATTGCGTGCCTGTCCCACGTCATTCCTGCGGTGTGGCAGGGGTTCAGCCCCAATCCGGATGCGCAAACTTCGACCGACAAGGCAGCCCACCGGGTGGCCCAGGCGTTGCACACTTTGGGGCCGGGGTTGGCGGACGTGGCTTATCGCACGTGTTGTCAGTTGCAGGGGTTGGAAAAGTCGGAACAGGCCATGGGCTGGTCCGCGCGGTCGGGCAAAGTGGTGTTGCGCATCGCCCTGCAGCGCTTGGTGCGCCACTATGAAGACACCCCCGCCGTCGACGCTTTGGTGGGATAACAGCGCGGCGCGCCCCGGGATCAAACCAGGGCGCACCGCGTATCTATCAGAACAGGTCCAGTTCCATCACTTTGGTCCAGGCCTGAACAAACGCCGCCACAAAGCGGGCTTCGCCGTCTGCCGCGCCGTAGACTTCCGCCAACGCCCGCAGTTGGGAATTTGATCCAAAGACCAGATCCACGCGATTGGCTGTCCACAGGGTTTTGCCCGTGGCGCGGTCTTTGCCGACATAGGCGGTGTCGGTGGCATCGGTCTGTTCCCAAGCCACGCCCATGTCCAAGACGCCTTTGAAGAAGTCGTTGGTCAGCTGACCCACGCGATCGGTGAAGACACCTGCGTCGTTGCCCTGGTGATTGGCCCCCATAACGCGCAAGCCGCCCACAAGGGCCGTCATTTCAGGCGCAGACAGGGTCATCAACTGGGCCTTGTCCACCAACATCTTTTCCGCAGACACGGCATAGTCCGCCTTCAGATAGTTGCGGAACCCGTCGGCTTCAGGTTCCAACACGGCGAAGCTGTCCACGTCGGTTTGGTCTTGGCTGGCGTCGCCGCGTCCCGGGGTGAAGGGCACAGTCACGTCGTGGCCCGCCGCTGCTGCGGCCTGTTCCACGCCCACGTTGCCCGCCAACACGATCACGTCCGCCAGGGACACGGTCACGCCTGCGCCAGATTGGACCGCTTCCAGTTTCGCCAAGATGCCCGCCAGACGCTTGGGTTCGTTGGCGTCCCAGTCTTTTTGCGGGGCCAAACGGATACGGGCGCCATTGGCCCCACCACGCTTGTCGGACCCACGGAAGGTGCTGGCTGACGACCAGGCGACCCAGACCAAATCCGACACAGACAGGCCGGTGTCCGCGATGGCGGCTTTCAGCGTGTCGATGTCTTTTGCTGACAGGTTGGCATTGGGGGACGCCGGGATCGGGTCCTGCCAGATCAGTTCTTCGCTTGGCACCTCTGACCCGTGGTAACAGGCGATGGGGCCCATATCGCGGTGGGTCAGCTTGAACCAGGCGCGTGCAAACGCATCTGCAAATTCGTCTGGGTTCGCGTGGAACCGGCGCGAGATTTTTTCGTATGCGGGGTCCATGCGCATGGCCATGTCGGCTGTGGTCATCATGATGGACACGGTTCCGTTGCCGTCCACTTGGGGCGCGTGATGGCCGTCTTCCAAGTTTTTCGGATGCCAAATATGCGCGCCAGACGGGCTTTTGGTCAGTTCCCAGTCGTAAGCGAACAGATTGTCAAAATAGCTCATGTCCCAGGTGGTGGGGGTAGGGGTCCAGGGGCCTTCGACGCCCGATGTGGTGGTGTCCACGCCCACGCCGCTTTTGTGGGTGTTGGCCCAGCCAAAGCCCATTTGCGCCATGGTGCCTGCTTCGGGTTCCGCGCCCACCAGGGCCGGATCGCCCGCGCCGTGGGCCTTGCCGAAGGTGTGACCGCCGGCCACCAGGGCCACGGTTTCTTCGTCGTTCATGGCCATGCGCGCGAATGTTTCGCGGATGTCGCGGCCCGATGCCACGGGGTCCGGATTGCCGTTGGGGCCTTCTGGGTTCACATAGATCAAGCCCATCTGCACCGCGGCCAATGGGTTGGCCAAGTCACGATCCCCGGAATACCGGTTGTCGCCCAGCCAGGTGTCTTCGTCGCCCCAGTAAATGTCTTCTTCAGGCGCCCACACGTCTTCGCGTCCGCCGCCAAAGCCGAAGGTTTTGAAGCCCATGGATTCCAGCGCCACGTTGCCCGCCAGGATCATCAGATCGGCCCACGACAGGGCCGCGCCGTATTTTTCTTTGACCGGCCACAGCAGGCGGCGGGCTTTGTCCAAATTGCCGTTGTCGGGCCAGGAATTCAGCGGCGCAAAGCGTTGCGTGCCCGATCCTGCGCCCCCGCGACCGTCGGCTGTGCGGTAGGTGCCTGCGCTGTGCCAGGCCATGCGGATCATGAACGGGCCATAGTGGCCGTAATCAGCAGGCCACCAGTCTTGGCTGTCGGTCATCAGGGCGGTCAGGTCGGCTTTGACTTCATCCAGGTTCAGCGCCTTGAACGCTTCCACATAGTCGAAATCCCCCATGGGGTTCGACGCTGGGGCGTTTTGATGCAAGATCGACAAGTTCAATTGGTTGGGCCACCAATCTGCGTTGTTGCGGCTGCCAGATTGGGTGTGCATTACAGGGCATTTGCTGATTGCACCGAAGTCGTTTCCGTCCATTCTTATCTCCGTCATTGAAGGCTGCGTGCCTGGGTTCTTTAGAATGCTTCTAAGTTTGTGGCGGGGGTGATGCAATCCGATTCCCCGGTCTGTTACAAATCTGTTGGCTGCATTTCGCATGGCCGATATGCGCCAGATGGGCTGTAAATTTCCGCATGCGCCCTTATACTATGCACAACAGCAAGAGGTCTTTCGTGCGCGATCTGAAAATCCCAAGCCAACGGCACCCTGAAAAGGCCCGCAAGCCGGACAATCCACAGCCCAAGAAGCCCGATTGGATAAGGGTCAAGGCCCCCGTGGGGGACGGGTACAAAGCCACGCGCGACATCATGCGCGACCACAATCTGGTGACCGTGTGCGAAGAAGCGGGCTGCCCCAACGTCGGCGAATGCTGGAACCAAGGGCACGCCACCATGATGATCATGGGCGAAGTCTGCACCCGGGCCTGCACGTTTTGCAACATCGCCACCGGCAAACCGCCCGAAGCATTGGACGTGTTCGAACCGGGCCGGGTGGCTGACGCCGTCAAGAAGCTGGGATTGAACCACGTGGTGGTCACGTCCGTGGACCGCGACGATATCGAAGATGGCGGCGCAGAACACTTTGCCCAAACCATCCGCGCCATTCGCCGTCAGTCCCCCAGCACCACGATTGAAATTCTGACGCCCGATTTTATCCGCTGCGATGACAGCGCGTTGGAGGTGGTGGTGGCGGCCAAGCCAGACGTGTTCAACCACAACCTGGAAACGGTCCCGGGCCTGTATCCCGAAGTGCGCCCAGGGGCGCGATACTTTCATTCGCTGCGCCTGTTGCAGCGCGTCAAAGACATCGACCCCAGCATTTTCACCAAGTCCGGCATCATGGTGGGGCTGGGGGAAGACCGCCAGGCGGTGGTCCAAGTGATGGATGATATGCGCGCCGCGGACATCGATTTTTTGACCATCGGGCAGTATCTGCAACCCACGCCCAAGCACCATGCCGTGGACCGGTTTGTCACGCCAGAGGAGTTTAAGTCCTATGAACAAGCAGCGTGGAACAAAGGGTTTTTGATGGTGTCGGCCACGCCCCTGACGCGATCTTCGTACCACGCGGGCGATGACTATGCGCGGTTGCGCGCGGCCCGTGACGCGGCCCTGGCTTAACGCAAACCTTACACAGACTTAACGCAATCCGCCCCCGAACCGCCCGTTCCAGGTGTTCACAGTGGCCCATTCCGGCCAGCCGATGAACCGTTCCACCGCGAACAACCCGAAGGCTGCGATCAACACCACAGCCCACAAGATGATCCGCTTGCGCGACGGCGGGTTGCGCGCCAGTCGTGACATTTTCAAAAAGAACCAGGGACTCATGGTACAGACCTCAAACGATGGCGCGGGGTTCACACGAAGCGCACTTTGCCGATGAACGGCAGGTTGCGGTTGCGTTGGGCATAGTCGATGCCGTATCCTACGACAAATTCATCAGGGATTTCAAAGCCTAAGTAGTCGGACTTAAAGTCGACTTCGCGCCGCGATGGCTTGTCCAGCAGGGCGATGGATTTCAGCCGCGCGGGCGATCGTTGCGCCAGGTGTTTGGTGACGTTCATCATGGTGTGGCCCGTGTCCACGATGTCTTCCACGATCAGCACATCGCGCCCTTCGATGGTGCCGCGCAAGTCCTTCAAAATCCGCACTTCGCGCGACGATTCCATGGCGTCGCCGTAAGACGACACCTCCAAAAAATCCACTTCGATGGGCAGGGACATTTCGCGCACCAGGTCGGCGATGAACACAAAGGACCCGCGCAGCAGCCCCACCACCACCAGTTTATCCGTGTCCGCAAAATCGCGTTCGATGTCCTGCACCAGCGCTTCGATCCGCGCGGCGATGGATTTGGCGGAAATAAGCTGATCAATCTTGTATGGTTTGCTGGACATTGTGACCCCTTGCGCTTGGGCACAAAGTTACCGAAATGGGGGCGGAAGGCCAGAAGGAAACCCGATGCCCACCCATTCTGAAACCCGTTTTCTGCCCTATACAGCTGCGCAGATGTACGATCTGGTGGCGGATGTGGGCAAATATCCGGACTTCATCCCCTGGTGCGCCGCCGCGCGCATCCGCAGCCGCACACCCAACGGCCCGACCGAGGTGATGGAGGCGGACCTGGTGATCAGCTTCAAGGTCTTCCGCGAACGGTTCGGCAGTCGCGTCACCTTGCGCCCAGACGATACGGAAATCGACACCGAATACTTGGATGGGCCGTTCAAATACATGAAGTCCACTTGGGGTTTCAAAGATGTGGACGGCGGATGCGACGTGTCGTTCTTTGTGGATTTTGAATTCAAGAACGCCATTTTGCAGGGCGTGATCGGGGTGGTCTTCAACGACGCCATGCAACGGATCGTGCGGGCGTTTGAACGCCGCGCGGGGGATCTTTACGGCTGACCACCGCTGCCATCTGTTGCCTGCAGGGCTGCGAAAATCAAATTCAACGCGTGGTCCGTGGCCGCCTGGCGCACAGCTTTGCGACCCAGGGGGCCAAACAGTTGGGTTTGCGCTTGGGTGACGCCGTTGTGGGTCAGGGCAAAGCACACCATGCCTTCGGGTTTTGTGGCCGTCCCGCCGCCTGGGCCTGCGATGCCCGAAATCGCCACCGCAATATCAGCCCCGGCGGCTGCAGCGGCCCCTTGGGCCATCTGTTGGGCTGTGGCTTCCGACACAGCGCCGTGGGCGTCCAAGACTGCGGGGTCCACGGCGATCATCTGCACTTTGGCCGCGTTGGAATAGGTGACAAAGCCGCGCTCAAACACATCTGATGATCCGGGGATATCGGTCAGGGCGGCGGCCACCATCCCACCCGTACAGCTTTCGGCGGTGGTGATGGTCACCCCTGCGGTGCGGGCCAGGGCCACGATTTGGGCGGCACCATCCATCACCCCACGCCGTAAAGCAGGGCTGCCATGATAATCGCCGCCATCAGGCCCGCGATCACATCGTCCAACATCACGCCCAACGCGCCGTCCTGCCGATCTGCCCAGCCCACCAGGCCCGGTTTCCAAATGTCAAACAGGCGAAACAGCCCAAACGCGATGGCCGAAAAGACCAGCCCAGGGCCTGTCAGCGTGGTGGTGACAGCAAACACCGGCAACAATGCCAGCCATTGGCCCACCACTTCGTCGATCACCACTTCGCCCGGGTCGTGCAGGCCAGTTTGGGCGGCATAAACGCCCGTGGCCCACAGACCCAAGGCAAAGACCGCGACGCACGCAACCGCCAGCCCTGTTACGCCAGCAGTGCCCGCGATCAGCCAACCTGCGATCAGCCCTGCAACGCTGCCCCAGGTGCCCGGGGCAGGGCGCAGCAGGCCGGACCAGAAAAACGTGACGATCAAGCGGATCATGGCGCGATCAGCGTAACGCTGGCCAAGGCCGCGATGCCTTCTTCGCGCCCTGTGAAGCCCAACCGTTCAGACGTGGTGGCCTTTACGCTGACGCGCCCCACATCCAGCCCCATCAAATCGGCCATCCGGGCGCGCATGGCGCCGGCGTGGGGGCCGATCTTGGGCATTTCGCAGATGATAGTGCAGTCCACGTTGCCAAAGTTGAACCCGCGGGACTTGGACAGGTCCACCGCGTGTTTCAGGAAGATCGTGCTGTCAGCGCCCTTCCACTGGGGGTCGCTTGGGGGGAAATGCTGTCCGATGTCGCCGTCCGCCAATGCGCCATAGATCGCGTCGGTCACCGCATGCATGGCCACATCTGCATCCGAATGGCCGTTCAGCTTTTTGGTGTGGGGCACCGAAACGCCGCACAATATGACGTGGTCGCCGTCTTCAAAGCGGTGCACGTCGAACCCGTTGCCAACTCTAATGTCCAAGACGCCCCCGCAAAATGGCTTCGGCCCGGGCGAAATCCGCAGGCACTGTGATTTTCAGGTTCTCTTGTGACCCCACCACCGGTTGGATTGCAAGTCCAGCTGACAGGGCCACCTGCACGTCGTCTGTTTCTGCCCCTGTGGCAACGGCGTGGGCAGCCAGAATTTGCCTGAAGTCGAAGGCTTGGGGTGTTTGGGCGCGCCACAGGCGGCTGCGGTCCAGCGTTTGGCGGATGGTGCCGTCTTGGGTGTCCCACACACTGTCGGTCATGGGCACGCCCAAAGCGGCGGCCCCGGTGGTTTGGGCCGCATGAATGCACGCGTCGATGTGGTCTGGGTGAACGCAAGGCCGGGCCACATCGTGGATCAAAACAATGTCGGGGGCAAAATCGGTTAGGGCGGTCAATCCGTTGGCGACAGACGCCGCCCGCGTGGGTCCGCCTGCGACAGTGGTGATGGCAGCGGGCAGGGTGGCGGCCATATCCATCGAATCAGCGGCCAACACCACCACCACCTGGTGGATATTGGGGTGGTGCACGAACGCGTCCACCGTCCAATCGGCCACCCGCCGACCCGCCAGGCCTTGCCATTGCTTGGCCACAGGCCCGCCAGCGCGCGTTCCTTGGCCTGCTGCGACGATCAGGGCTGCGTTCTTTTTTGCGTTATCCACCATCCTGGCCTGTGTAAGCGGCGATTTGCGTCTTGCAAATCGAAGGATTTCGGGAATAATGCCTAAATATAAGGCTATGATTAAAAATTGTGCAGATCATAAAGTTCATGGGACAGATCGTGGCAAAGACCATGGGGACGACGCGTTGACCCAAGCGCCCGTTTTCTTTGGGCCCCGGCGGCTTGATCCGCCGGTGATCTTGGCCCCCATGGCGGGCATCACGGACCGTCCGTTTCGCGACGTGGTGGGCCGCTTTGGCGCGGGCTTGGTGGTGTCTGAAATGATCGCCAGCCAGGACATGGTCAACGCCAAGAAAGGCACCCGCGAAAAGGCGGAACTGGGGTTTGATGCGCAAAACACATCGGTCCAGATCGCAGGCCGTGATCCGTTTTGGATGGGCGAGGCGGCGCGTTTGATCGAAGACCAAGGCGCACGGATGATCGACATCAACATGGGGTGTCCGGCAAAGCAGGTCACCAGCGGCCAATCGGGCAGCGCCTTGATGCGCACCCCTGACCTTGCGCTGCGCTTGATTGATGCCGTGGTGGCTGCCACGCGTTTGCCCGTCAGTCTGAAAATGCGCTTGGGCTGGGATCATGATTGCTTGAATGCACCCGACATTGCGGTGCGCGCAGAATCCGCAGGCGTGCAAATGATCACCATCCACGGGCGCACGCGGTGCCAATTTTACAAAGGGCGCGCCGATTGGCGGGCCATTGCACCAGTGGTCGATGCGGTGTCCGTGCCTGTCATCGCAAACGGAGACATCGTGGATACGGCATCGGCGCAATCGGCACTGGATCAGTCCGGTGCGGCAGGGATTATGGTGGGGCGCGGGGCGCAAGGGCAACCGTGGCAACTGGCGCAGATCGCGGCGGACCTGTTCGGCAAACCTGCCCCCAAGCGGCCCCAAGGTGCGGCTTTGGCAGACCTGGTCATCGGGCATTACGAAGCGATGCTGTCTTTTTACGGCACCGACTTGGGGCTGCGCGTGGCCCGTAAACACCTGGGGTGGTATTTGGACCTGGTCAGCCCCCCCAAGGCCCTGCGCCGTGCGATTTTGACCGCCCAAAGCCCCACGGATGTCATCAACCTGTTGCGCGGTGCGTTTGACCGTCCTGCCCAAAGTGCTGCCGCATGACCGTGCACCATAACATATGGTCCGCCTTGCCGTTCCCGGCTTTGATTTTGGACGGCAGCAGCACGATTGTAGATGTGAACACCTCGGCTGAAGAATTTTTTAATGTGTCGCGCAATGCGATGGTGGGATCACCCGTGTTGCAGCAGGTGGCCTGTGCTGTGGATTTAGCACCGGTGTTTGACCGCGCCCGCCGCGAAGGGGTGCCCATCACAGCGGGCGAGGTGGATTTGAAATTGCGCGGACGCGGCACCGCCGTGCCCTGCGATTTGGAAGTGAACGCCTTGGACGACACCAGTGGTGCATTGCTCGCTTTGGTGCGCCCGCGCGACAGTGCCGCCCGTTTTGCGCGGCGCACATCGTCGGCTGCGGCGGCGCGGTCGGCCATCGGGATGGCGGAAATGCTGGCCCATGAAATCAAGAACCCCCTGGCGGGCATCAAGGGCGCGGCCCAGCTGTTGTCCATGAACCTCGAACCCGAAGGGGTAGAGCTGACAAACCTGATCGTCAGTGAAACCAAGCGCATCTTGGGCCTGTTGCAACAGGTGGAACAGTTCGGCAACCTGCTGCCGCCCGACCGCAAGCCCGTGAATGTGCACGATGTTCTGGACCGCGCCCGACACAGTGCGGCGTTGGGTTTTGGCAGGCACATGGTCTTTGTGGAAAATTATGACCCGTCTTTGCCGCTGACCCACGGCGATTTGGACCAGTTGGTGCAGGTGGCTTTGAACCTGATCAAGAACGCGGCAGAGGCGCAAAAAGTGTCCGGTACGATCTGGCTGCGCACGTATTACGACCATGCGCTGCGGCGCCAAGACAAGGACGGCAAGCCCCAAAGCCTGCCGTTGCAAATCGAAATTATCGACGATGGACCGGGCTTGCCGCCAGCCATCCAGGACCAGATTTTCGACCCGTTCGTATCGGGCCGCGACAATGGAACCGGGTTGGGCTTGGCCTTGGTGTCCAAAATTGTGGCGGATCACGACGGATGGATTTCTGTATCTTCCGAACCTGGCCGCACGGCTTTTCGCATATCCCTTCCCGTTGCCGAACCCCAAAGCGGCACAGACCCATAGGAGACTGACATTATGGACGGCACTGTCCTTATCGCAGACGACGATCGCACCATTCGCACGGTTTTGACCCAGGCCTTTACGCGGGCGGGATGCCGGGTTCACGCCACGTCTTCGCTGATGACGTTGAAGCGGTGGGTTGGCGAAGGCAAAGGGGATTTGGTGATTTCGGACGTGATGATGCCGGACGGAAATGGCATCGACATGCTGCCGGAAATTCACGGGGAACGCCCCGGCATGCCAGTAATCGTGATTTCGGCCCAGAACACGATTTTGACGGCCGTAAAAGCGACCGAAGCCCGGGCGTTTGACTATCTGCCCAAGCCCTTTGATCTGCCCGATCTGATGACCCGCGCGTCCCAAGCGTTGGAAACCAAGCGCCGCTTGCCCAAAAAGACCGCCTTCAAACCCGCCCAAGCCGACAGTCTGCCGCTGGTGGGGCGGGCTGAAAACATGCAAGAGCTGTACCGCTTGATTGCAAGGGTCATGAATTCCGACCTTCCAGCGGTGATCGAAGGGGAAAGTGGGACCGGCAAATCGCTGATCGCGCGCACCGTGCACGCGCTGTCAGACCGGCGCGACCATCCGTTCGTGGTGTCCACGGTGGAAGACTTCACAACGGCAGAACAAGCGAAGGCCGTGTTTGAACAGGCCGAACGGGGCACCTTGGTGATCGAAGACGTCACCGAATTGGATCTGGCCGCCCAAGGCCGACTGGTGCGCCTGTTGGAAAGTAAGCAAGACGCCCCCACGGGGGTTTTGGTCACCAGCCAAGAAAACCTGGGCGACTGCGCTGCGGCGGGCAGTTTCCGCCAGGATTTGTTTTTCCGTTTGACCGGGATTGTCCTGTCGGTGCCGCCCTTGCGCGAACGCGTGGATGATATTCCGCTGTTGGTGGATTACTTCTTGGGCGAGGTGGAACGCGAAAGCGGCACCATTAAATCGATCAGCCCCCAAGCCACCCAAGCGCTGCGGTCGTTTGACTGGCCGGGCAACGTGCGCCAGTTGGCGTTCACCGTGCGCCGTTTGATCCTGACGGCCCCAGACACCCAAATCACATTGGACCATGTGGAAGACGTGTTGAACACCGCCACGCGGGGGGCGTCGGCCTTGGGAAGTGGGCGCGATGAAAAGCTGTCTGATTCTGTCACCCGCCATCTGACGCGGTATTTTGACCTGCACGACGGTGATTTGCCGCCCGTGGGCGTGTATCAACGCATTCTGCGCGAAGTGGAAAAGCCCCTGATCGAGATTGCATTGGACGCAACGGCGGGCAATCAGGCCAAATGTGCCGAACTTCTGGGAATTAATCGAAATACACTCAGAAAAAAGATCACCGAGTTGGATATCCTCGTGACTCGGCGGCGCAAGTTGATGTAAAACCGCAACAGGCGTGACCCTTCTGCAATACGGGCGCGCCAGTGGGGTAGTCGATTTGTGGGGGCGCCGTGCGGCAAGGCATGGTCAGCGATTGGGTTTCGTTCAGCGCGGATCTTCGGCACAGCCGAAGCGCCCGGGTGATCTTTGCCATCCTTTTGGTGGTGACGGGCCCTGTTTTGGTGGTGGCCACTTACCTTGCTTTGCAACCGTTGAACGAAGGCACGTCTGGTTTCCTGCGGGTCATTTTGACGTTCGATCTGGTCTATGTGCTGGTGGCGTCGACCTTGGTGTTGTGGCGCGTATCCCAGGTGGTGACTGCCCGCCGCGCCAAATCGTCGGGGTCGCGCCTGCACGTGCGGTTGTCAGCTGTTTTTGCGGCCCTGGCTTTGGTGCCTGCCGTCTTGGTGGCCTTGTTCGCCATGTTAACCGTGAACCAGTCATTTGAAGGGTGGTTTTCGGACCGGGTGCGCAACGCCCTTGGGGTGTCGCGCGAAGCGGCGCAGGCGTATCAGCAGGACCAACGCGACGCGATCCGCACCGACATTTCCGCCGTGGCTGTGGCGTTAAACGATGCCGAACGCCGCTTTGCCCTGGAAGACGGGCAGGTGCGTCAAATCCTGGAAGACATCAAACCGCAAATCCAACGCGGCGTGAAAGAGATGTTTGTGATCGACAACCTGGGCACGCTTTTGGTGCGCGGCCCGGAAAGTTACCGCTTCAATTTCGAACAACCCACGCCCGAACAAATCGCCGCCGCGGATCAAGACCCCCTGGTGATCGTTGATCAGGTGGGCAATGAAGTTCGCGCCTTGCTGCGATTGCAGGACTTTCCCAACCGTTACCTGCTGATTGCGCGCGACATCGACGGGCGCTTGGCGGGGTTGTTGGATGAAACCACGGCCACTGCAGGGCTGTACCAGCAGTTGGAACAAGATCGCGGGCGGCTGCTGTTTGATTTTGGCATCCTGTATTTAGTGTTTGCGTTGATCTTGGTGCTGGCGGCCACCTGGGTGGGGCTTTGGTTCGCCGAACGCCTTGCGCGCCCCGTGGGGGATTTGGCCGCAGCCGCCCGCCGCGTGGGGGCAGGGGATTTGGACGCCCGTGTGGAAAACTTGCGCGGCGACGACGAAATTTCGATGCTGGGGCGATACTTCAACCAGATGACCAAGCAGTTGAAAGGCCAGCGTGACAATTTGGTGCAAAACGCCGAACAAGCCGACCGACGCCGCCGCCTGTTTGATTCCGTTCTGTCGTCGGTGACATCAGGCGTGGTGGGGTTGGACAAGGAAGGCCACATCACCTTTTTGAACCGGGCGGCGAAACGGGCCTTGGACCTGGATGACGCGGCCTTGGGGCTGGCGTTCGGTGATTTGGTTCCCGAAATTTCACCGCTGTTGGCAGAACTTTCGCGGACCAGGTCCACGTCGGTCCGCCAAGAAATGAAGTTGGTGCGCCACGGCAAGCAAGAAAGCCTGCTGGTGCAAATTGCGTCGCGCGAAAATGACATGGGCCAAGTGGAAGGCACCGTGATCGCCATTGAAGACGTGACCGATTTGGTCAGTGCACAGCGCATGGCCGCCTGGGGTGATGTGGCCCGGCGCATTGCCCATGAAATCAAGAACCCCCTGACGCCCATCAAGCTGTCTGCGGACCGCATTCACCGCAAGTTCGCCCCCGCCTTGGGCAAGGACGCGGGCAAATTGGAAGAAATGACCGGCGTGATTTCGCGCCAGACGGATGATTTGCGCCGGATCGTGGACGAGTTTTCGAAATTCGCCCGCATGCCCCAGGCTGAAAAGCGCGCGGCATCGCTGACCGATCTGCTGCGTGATGTGACCGCCATGCAGGACGCGGGCCAAGTGGATGTGGCGCTGTCACTGACACTGCCCGACGGCGACGTGGTCTTTTCGTTTGACCAAACCATGCTGCGCCAAGCGCTGACAAATTTGGTGAAAAACGCGGGCGAGGCCATTGCCATGCGCACGCCAAGCCAACCGCTGCCCAAAGGCCAGATTGACATCGAATTGGCGGTGGAAGACGACCAAGCAATTTTGCAGATCGCGGACAACGGCATCGGCCTTCCGGCGGATCGGGCCAAACTGTTTGAACCCTATGTGACGCACAGGGACGAAGGCACCGGATTGGGTCTGCCCATCGTGGTGAAAATTATCGAAGAACATGGCGGCAGCCTGACCCTGGACGACCGACGGGCGGCTGACGGAACCAAAACCCAAGGCGCCGTGGCGCGCGTGACACTGCCCATGATCGGGGCGGTGACAGAAAAAGAAAAACAGGTGGAATATGGGTGACATTCTTATTGTCGACGACGAACGTGACATTCGCGAACTGATCTCTGACATTTTGATCGACGAAGGCTTCACGACGCGGCTGGCGGGCACGTCGGACGATGCCGTGGCGGAACTGGCCAAAGCGCAGCCCGCGCTGTTGATCTTGGACATATGGTTGAAAGACAGCCAGATGGACGGGATCGATATTCTGAAGAAAGTGAAACAGGACACGCCCGACGTGCCTGTGGTGATCATATCGGGGCACGGCAATATCGAAATCGCCGTGGCCGCCATCAAGCAGGGCGCTTATGATTTCATCGAAAAGCCGTTCAACATCGACCAGCTTTTGGTGGTGATCCGGCGGGCCATGGAAACGTCCCGCCTGCGCCAGGAAAATCAAGCCCTGCGCCGCCAAGACGCCCCGACCTTGGATATGATCGGCCAGTCTGCGGTGTTCCGCACGTTGAAATCAAACCTGGAAAAGGTCACCAAATCCAACGGTCGGGTGATGTTGGCGGGGCCTGCAGGGGCGGGAAAAGAAATCGCGGCGCGGTTCATCCACGCCCATTCGAACCGGGCCGACGCGCCGTTCATTACCGTCACCAGCGGGTCCATGGAACCAGAAACCGTGGAACAGACCCTGTTCGGGTCCGAAGGGCCAGGCGGTGTGCAAACTGGTCTGCTGGAAGCAGCGGATCGCGGCGTGCTTTATTTCGACGAAGTGGCCGATTTGCCTTTGGCCACGCAGTCGAAATTGCTGCGGGTTCTGGTGGATCAGAAGTTTTCCCGCTTGGGCGGGCAAGGTGTGTTGAAGGTGGACGTGCGCATCATTTCATCCACCACCAAAGACCTGTTGGAAGAGATTGAAGAAGGCCGCTTTCGCGAAGAATTGTACCACCGGTTGAACGTGGTGCCGATCCAAGTGCCCAGCTTAGAAGATCGCCGCGAAGATATCCCGCTTTTGGCCAGCCACTTTGTCGACGCGTTGCACACCGATCAAGGCTTGCCGCTGCGCGCCTTTGACGATGACGCGGCGGCGATGCTGCAAAGCATGCTGTGGCCCGGAAACGTGCGGCAGTTGCGCAATGTGGTGGAACGGATTTTGATCTTGGGGCGTCAAAGCGGGCCGATTGTGTCCGAAGAACTGCCCGCCAACGAAAACCAAAACCGCAGCATGGACGGGCGCATCGTATTGTCGGGAAATATGGCCACGCTGTCGCTGCGCGAAGCCCGCGAATACTTTGAACGCGAATACCTGTTGACCCAGATCAATCGCTTTGGGGGCAATATCTCTCGGACGGCGAACTTTGTGGGAATGGAACGGTCGGCGCTTCACCGCAAGCTGAAGTCTTTGGGGGTTGTGACCTCTAATCGCGGGGGCGGACGGGTGGCCAAACTGGACGCAGATGAAGGCGTGTCTTGACGGGTTATGGGGACCGACAGACCGTTGACGCCCCATTGTTGTTCTGACACGACTTAGGGCCTGATTTGGCAACAAAGGCCGTTTTACATGAAGGTCATCATTTGTGGGGCCGGGCAGGTGGGCTGGCAAATCGCGCGCCACCTGGCCAACGAAAAGAATGACGTCACCATCATCGACAACGACGCAGATCTTGTGCGCCGGGCCACGGACACATTGGACGTGCAAGGTTTGGCCGGGTTTGCCAGTTATCCCAACGTCTTGGAACGCGCCGGGGCGGAAGACGCCGATATGGTGATCGCCGCCACCCATTCTGACGAAGTGAATATGGTGACCTGCCAAGTGGCGCATTCGGTGTTTTCGGTGCCGCGCAAAATCGCGCGCCTGCGGGCCCAAGGGTATTTGAACGCCATCTATTCCGACCTGTTTCGCCGCGACCACTTGCCCATCGACGTGGTGATCAGCCCCGAACGGGAAGTGGCTGTGGCTGCATTGCGGCGCCTGCAAACCCCCGCTGCGTTCGAGACGGAATTCTTTTTGGGGGAAAAGGCCCAGCTGATCGGCATCCGCATTGATGACGACTGCCCGGTGGCGAACACGCCGCTGCGTGAACTTAGCAATCTGTTCTCGACCCTGCGCGCCATCGTCGTGGGCATCCGGCGCAATGGCGAATTGATTGTGCCAGATGCAGGCGGCCACGTGGAACCGGGCGATGCAGCATATGTCTTTGCCCATCTCGATGATGTGGACCGTACACTGGAAGCGTTTGGCAAACGGGCCCCCGAACAAAAGCGGGTTGTCGTTGTGGGGGGCGGCAACGTGGGGCTTGCCGTGGCCAAAAACCTGGAAGACCAACCCGGGCGCATCCGGTCGAAAGTGATCGAACGCAGCCGACCCTGCGCCGAACGCGCGGCAGAAGAGTTGGAAAAAACCATCGTCCTGCACGGCGACGGCCTGGATGTGGACCTGTTGCGCGAAGCGAAGATCGAAAATTCTGACGCTGTTTTGGCCGTAACGGACGACGACAAAACCAATATTTTGGCAGCCGTGCGGTCCAAGGCGTTGGGCTGCAAAATGTCCATCTGTTTGATCAACGATCCAACACTGGTGCCGCTGTTGGACGAACTGGACATCGACGCCCACATCAACCCGCGCGCCACCACCGTGTCGTCGATTTTGCGCCACATCCGGCAAGGCAAGGTCACCGGCGTCTATACCATCGGCGACGACGACGCCGAAGTGATCGAAGCCGTGGTGCTGTCATCGTCCAACATCGCGGGCAAGAAAATTTCTGACATCGATTTCCCGGAAGGCGTCTTGGTGGGGGCTATGAAAAAAGGGTCCGAAGTTATCATCCCGCGCGGGCGCACCTTGATCGAAGAAGGCGACAGCTTGGTTCTGTTTTCTTTGTCGAAAAATGTCCAAGACGTGGAACGGTTGCTGCAGGTGACCATCGACTTCTTTTAATGATCGAGCGCAGTCCCCCCCATATCTTGGTGATTGTGCCGCTCAGCTTTGCGGCGGTCATGATCTTACCCGCTGTGCACGGGTTCACATTGGGGGAATCGTCGGAAGGGCGGGCGTTTTTATATGCGGCCATCCTGTCGTTTTTTGGCTTCGGCTTTGCCAAGGTGGCCCAGAACGCCGCCCCGCTGCGGCCCACGTCGCAGCGCAACATGTTGATCACGCTTTTGGTGTTGTTTTTGCTGCTGCCGGTGATTTTGGCGGTTCCGTATCACGACGCGTTGCAAACCACGTCGTTTTTGAACGCCTATCTGGATATGGTGTCGGCCCTGACCACGACCGGGCTGCAAGTGTTGGACCCCGAACGCCTGACCCCGACATTGCAACTGTGGCGGGCCTTGGTGGCTTGGTGCGGCGGGTTTTTAATGTGGGTCTTGGCTTGGTCGGTGTTCATGCCGCTGAACCTTGGGGGGTACGAACACCTGTCGCGGGGGAACATGACCGTGTGGGGCCGCGATCACGGGGCCACGCTGCAACAAGCGGTCTGTGCGTTGCGCTTTTCGTCTGAAGCGCGCCGTTTGCTGCCCGCCTATGTCGGGCTGACGGTGGTGCTGTTTATCATCATGTTGTCCAGCAGTGTCCCGCCGATGGAGGCTGCCTTGCTGGCCATGGGGGTGCTGTCCACATCGGGCATCCAAGGGGCCGCGGCGGGCACACCTTTGGGCATCGGCGTCATCATGGAAGCCACCATCGCGGTCTTTCTTGTCTTCGCCATTTCGCGGGTGATGGTGAACGCTGCTGCCGGGGCCCCGTCACTGAAAAACCTGCGCGACGATCAGGAAATGAAAATGGGGCTGGCCCTGGTGGCGTTGGTGACCCTGTCGATCTTTCTCAAACACTATATCGGGGCGGCGACGGTGGAACAGGACGAAAGCATTGCCCAAGCCATCCACGTGCTGTGGGGGGCGTTCTTTACGGCGCTGTCGTTTCTGGCCACGGCGGGATACGTATCCGAAGGGTGGGCCGACGCCCAAGCTTGGTCGGGCCTGAACGGGTCATCGCTGGTGTTGCTGGGGATCGCCTTGGTGGGGGGCGGTGTGGCCACCACGGCCGGCGGCATCAAGCTGTTGCGCGTGGCCTTGCTGGTGGATCACACGCGGGTGGAACAGATGAAGTTGGTGTCCCCGTCCCAAGTCACCCGCAACGACGCAGAAGAGGTGCGCGCCACAGTCATGGCTTGGGTCTTCTTCATGATGTTCGCGGTGTCCCTGGCAGCCGTGCTGCTGGCGCTGGCCTTCACGGATGTGTCCTTTGAAGACGGCATCATTTTGACCATCGCGACCCTGTCCAACACCGGGCCGTTGACGGCTGTTGCCCCCATGGACCCGATTGACTTTGTGGCCCTGAACGATCCCGCCAAACTGATCTTATGCGTGGCCATGGTGGTGGGGCGTTTGGAAACTTTGGTCTTTGTGGCGCTTTTGAACCCAGAACTTTGGCGTTCGGCCTGATTTAGGGCTGGTCAACCCCTGATTTCAAACCCATATTGGCGGCATGCGGGATAATTGTGTGTGTTCCCGTCACGACCGAAGGTAAATAAAATGGCTGATAAGCAAAATCTGCAAGACTCTTTTCTCAACCATGTTCGCAAGGCAAAAGTCCCGGTGACGATCTTTTTGATCAACGGGGTCAAACTGCAGGGTGTGATCACTTGGTTCGATAATTTCTGCGTGCTGCTGCGCCGGGATGGGCAATCCCAATTGGTGTACAAACACGCGATTTCCACCATCATGCCGGCGCAACCGATTTCGCTGTATGAAGGGGAAGAGTAAGCCGCTTCGCCACTTGGGCGCGCCGTGGGACTGACGCGCGCCTGGGTGTTGCACCCACACATTAAATCTGCGGCCCATTCGGCCCGTGAACCCGCATCGGCCTTGGACGAAGCGGTGGCTTTGGCCGTGGCATTGCCCGAGCTGGAGGTGTGCGGGTCAGACGTTGTGACCCTGCCCAAGGCCCAGCCTGGAACGTTGTTCGGGCAGGGCAAGATCGAAGAACTGGCCACCACACTGAAGGCAAATGACATCGACCTGGTGTTGGTGGACGGACCCGTCACACCCGTACAGCAACGCAACCTGGAAAAGGCTTGGAAGGTGAAGCTTCTGGACCGGACTGGGTTGATCTTGGAAATCTTTTCCGACCGTGCGCAGACCCGCGAAGGGGTGCTGCAAGTGGAAATGGCGGCCCTGTCGTATCAGCGGACGCGGTTGGTGCGGGCCTGGACCCACTTGGAACGTCAGCGCGGGGGCCTGGGCTTTGTGGGGGGACCGGGTGAAACCCAAATTGAAGCAGACCGTCGGGCCATCGACACGCAACTGACGCGGCTGCGGCGGCAATTGACCAAGGTGGTGAAAACCCGCGGTCTGCACCGCGCTGCCCGGGCCAAGGTTCCGTTCCCGATTGTGGCCCTGGTGGGCTATACCAACGCGGGCAAATCAACGTTGTTTAACCGATTGTCCGGGGCAGAGGTGTTCGCCAAAGACATGCTGTTCGCCACGTTGGACCCCACCATGCGGGCCATCGCGTTGCCCGACGGGCGCGACATCATCCTGTCTGACACCGTGGGGTTCATTTCTGACCTGCCCACCGAATTGGTGGCCGCCTTCCGCGCCACGTTGGAAGAGGTGAACGCCGCCGATGTGGTGGTGCATGTGCGCGACATTGCCCATACGGAAACCCAAGCCCAGGCGGCTGACGTGGAAAAGGTTTTGGAAGGCTTGGGCCTTGATCCCCAGACGCCCCGCTTGGAACTTTGGAACAAGACCGATCTTTTGTCCGATGATGATTTGCAAATCGCCACCAACGCAGCCCAACGCCGCGACGATGTTCTGATGGCGTCGGCGATCACGGGACAGGGCGTTGATGCGTTCTGTGCAAAGATCAGCGAAATCTTGGCCCCGCAAACCACCGATGAAACCCTGTCGTTGGGGTTTGACCAAGCCCGCGAACGCGCTTGGTTGTTTGATCAAAACCTGGTGGTGGCCGAACGCCACACTGACGACGGATTTGATCTGGACGTGCGTTGGAGCGCGCGAAAAGCAGCCGAATTCGCCAAGCTTTGACGGCTATTCCGCCCCATCTTTGGGCCGCAAGACAGTGATGCCTTCGGCCCCGGCGCGCGCCAAATCGGGGTCCAGCGACATGTTGATGTATTCCCCGCGTCGCCACAGTTCGCCGATGTCTTCATAGTGCCGCGACAGCGGATGCCCGCTTTGGCCCGTGGAGATGGCGAAGACCGAACTGTCGGGGTCCGAAAAGTCATAGACCCCGCGATACCCGGCCGCGTGGACGTTCATAAACGGCGCTGCCGGATCGCCCGATGTGCGCCCGCGCATCAACGTGTTGTCGCCGCCTGACGTAGACTGGCGGATGTTCACAAACCAGTTCAAGACCGGAACATTTCCCAACACCGGGTGGTCATGGCGCGCCATATGGGCGTCGCCCCATCGCAGCGCAGCGACCGTGCCGCCATAGGTGTCATCCAGCCAATTCAACGCGTCTTCCAGGGCCACGCGGGCAATCTGTTCGCAAGTTTCGATCGGGGCGGACTGCAAAATGTCACACCACTTGGATGCCCCGTCGACGTTGCGCAGGACCTTTTCGATGAAATGCGGTTCCGGGTGCTGAAAAGACGCCGCCAAGGGACCCAATTCATCCTGGATCAGGCGCTGTTGCAAGGCCCGCAGCCAGGCAGAAAACAACAGCGGTTCGGGCAGATGTTCGTTCATTTCCCCGTTCCAGTTGGCCAGAAGTTTCAGCGCCTCTTGGCGGCGGGCGTCGGCGCTGCCCACTTCGGCAGCCACAGCCTCGAACCACAGATTTTTGCCCATCAGCGGCAGCAGGCTGCGGGCTGTTGGGGACACGGTGTCCAGCTGAGCTTCGATGAAACTGCCGCGCGTGTGCACCTTGCGGTTTTGCATCAGGCGTTCCCACCGTTGGACGCGCTGCGTGTCGCCCCAGGTGAAGGACAGGTGGTCGGGGAAGGGCCGGTCGATGACCTTGTTGTTGGTGTTCCCCACGATGCCGCCGTCTTCCCCCCAAAAGACCGGGTTGCTGTCGGGCGCGAAGATCCCTTGCCAGCGGTTCTGGGCGATCCAACCGGGGCTGGGAATACGGCCTTGGGATTGGTGGGCGGGGTCGCGTTTGGGCAGGGCGCCGATGGTTTTCATGGCCACGGTTTCGGCATCGGCCAGGGTCAGATTTTGTGACGGGCCGATGAAACGTTCCGATGCTTCCAGCGCCCCGGTGATGTCTTGGGCGCGCATTACCCCCACCATCGCGTCCATGGATGTGTCTTTGGCGGTCAACACGGGCCAGGCCAGCGACACTACGTGATTGGCGGGCGTGATGGATTTCAGATCATAGTGCGAGCCGGGTAAGACAGGCCCGTTTTCTGTCCAGCGCAGTTGCAAGGTAACGGGGGCGTCGTCTTTGATGCGAATAATCGACTGGCGCGTCTCAAACGGTTTGTATCCCGTGGGCGTCAGATAATTGTCCGGCGTGTTGGGTTCCAGCTGTTCGATATACAGGTCTTGGTCGTCCACATAAGACGACGTCAAACCCCAGCCCAGTTTGGCAGACCGTCCCACCAATACGGCAGGAATGCCCGGGATTGTCCCACCGATGACCCCGCCCGACGACAGATCCAGCCGGGCCAGATACCAAATCGTTGGCGCCGTCAGGCCCAAATGCGGGTCGTTGGCCAAAAGACTTGCCCCCGCTGCGCTGCGTTCTTTGGCGGCGGCCCACGCGTTGGATGCCCCGGCAAAAGCCCGCGGTTTGACCGGCGACAGCGGGTGGTGGGATTGGGGCAGGGCCGCAAAGCTTGGCGTCACATCCGGCACCAGACTGGCATAGTTCGGCAATTCCGCCACCGGTCGGCCCAACGTGTCGGGCATCAAGTCTTGCACCCGATCTGCGTCCAAAATCAACGACAGGCGGGCTTTCAACACCTCTTCTTCCAGGTGCGACGAAAATTGCACCCCCATTACTTTGATTACGGCCAAACTGTCGGCGGCTTGCCACGGTGCTATGGCGTTGGAAAAGACGAAAAATTCCGGGGCCCCGCGTCCGCGCGCTTGGGTGTTGATTTCACTGATCCAGGCGTTCACGCCCTTGGCATAGGCGTCCAGGAATCTTTTGGTTTGCGGATGCAGCCCGCTGACCGATTGGCTGGCCAGGCGGTACAGATCCAGTCGCCGCATCAACATGTCGATCTGCAACGTGTCGCGGCCAAACACTTCGGACAAACGGCCCTGGGCTGTGCGCCGCAGCATCGTCATCTGCCACAGCCGGTCTTGCGCATGGGCAAAGCCAAGGCCAAACATCACGTCTTCGTCGGCGTCTGCGAAAATATGCGGAATGTTATAGGTGGATCGCACGATTTCAACATCGCCTTGCAGGCCGGTCACCTGCAAATCGTCGTCATAGTCAGGGATCGACCGCGACAGGAACGTCACCAAGAAAAAGATGGCCAACCCGCCCAAGATCAAGACGGCGAAACCAAGCCGCAGCAGAAGGTAAAATGCCCGTTCCATGATCGCTCCCGATTGACGTGATTGCTGCACGCGATAGGTGTCGTGACATAACCACGAATAAGAGGGGGCGCAAACCCATGGCGAAGGTGAGTTTTCTGGGATTGGGCGTGATGGGGTTTCCCATGGCGGGACATTTGCAAGCGGCGGGCCATGCGGTGACGGTGTACAATCGCACCGCCGCAAAGGCGCAAGCTTGGGTGAAACAGCACGGCGGCCACCACGCCGCAACACCAGCCGAAGCGGCCAGGGGGGCAGACTTTGTCATGGCGTGCGTGGGCAACGACGATGATCTGCGCCAGGTGTGTATCGGTGAAGACGGTGCATTGGCTGCCATGGCCCCCGGTGCGATCTTTGTGGATCACACCACGGTGTCTGCCAAGGTGACGCGCGAAATGTATGCCGCAGCCCAAGATCGCGGCGTGGGCTTTGTGGATGCGCCTGTGTCAGGCGGACAGGCCGGGGCAGAAAACGCGCAACTGGGGATCATGTGCGGCGGGGACACGGACACATACGCCAAGGCCGAACCAGTTATGCAGGTCTATGCCAAAGCGTGTCGTCGGTTGGGGGACAGCGGGGCAGGGCAGTTGACCAAGATGGTCAACCAAATCTGCATCGCGGGCCTTGTTCAGGGCTTGTCCGAAGGCCTGCATTTCGCAGAAAAAGCCGGGTTGGACATTGAAGATGTGGTGTCGGTGATCAGCCAAGGGGCCGCGGGCAGTTGGCAAATGTCGAACCGGTATCAAACTATGGCCAAGGACGACTATGACTTCGGCTTTGCCGTCGATTGGATGCGCAAGGACCTGGGCATCTGCTTGGCCACGGCGGACGAAAACGGTGCCAGCTTGCCGGTCACAGCCCTGGTGGATCAGTTCTATAAGGACGTGCAAAAGCAGGGCGGTGGGCGGTGGGACACCTCCAGCCTGATCAAACGACTGCGCAGCCTGGGGTGACGGTTATGGGATGATGCGGGTGTATTTGATGCCTTCCAGCGTCAGGCCCGCACGCAACCCGGCTTGGGCAAAGACCACGGCCACCACGGGTGAAAATGTGGTGGTGGTGTCGGCCCGCAAATCGTCAGACGAATCCAACAGGGCGTATTCCACATTGGCCCCCGCAGCCCATCCCGACGAGGCCCGGAATTCCCGCAAAGCGTCTTCGGTCATGAAAAACAAAACGTGGGAATATTGCGCCACGCCGATTTGCAGACCCGCGCTGGCGTGGGCTGCGGCATAGTAATCCACCGTGCGATTGTTGATCATCAGCGCGCCGCGCCCGTATCCCCCGCCCAGGCCCAGCCCACCTTTGGTGACCAGTGGCATCACCAACATGCCCTTGGAATTCAACGCCAATTGTTTGGTGCCAGGGTGCTGTTCGTACATGTACGCCAATGTGGCGTCGACGCGCCCGTCGATGCGCGCGGCACCGTTGCTGCCGATGCCGTTGCCGCACCCCGCCAAGATTGCGGCCGATGCCAGCCCCAGCACAAAACTGCGTTTCTTTATCAATGTCATGGTTCTGCCCGATATCTGCACGCCCCATTTTTGGGGTCATTTCAAGCAGTATATCACAAACGGACCGGACTTGTCACGTCACCAAGTGTTACGGCGTTTTACGAAAGTGCGCGGGCGGCGTCGCAGGCGAAATAGGTCAAGATGCCGTCGCAGCCTGCGCGTTTGAAGGCCATCAGGCTTTCCATCATCACCGCGTCGCCATCCAGCCAGCCGTTGGCGGCGGCGGCCTTCAGCATCGCGTATTCGCCCGACACTTGATAGGCAAAGGTGGGTGCCCCAAAGGCGTCCTTCACGCGCCGGCAAATGTCCAAATACGCCATGCCGGGTTTGACCATCACCATGTCGGCGCCTTCTTGCAGGTCGCGTTGCACCAGGCGCAACGCCTCGTCCGTGTTGGCGGGGTCCATTTGATAGGTCTTTTTGTCCCCCACCAAAGCCCCTGACGCCCCAACCGCATCGCGAAAGGGGCCGTAGAACGCGCTGGCATATTTCGCAGCATACGACAGAATGGTGACGTTATGGTGGCCGTCTGCTTCCAACATCGTGCGCAACGCACTGATCCGTCCGTCCATCATGTCCGACGGGCCCAAAATGTCGGCCCCCGCCTGGGCCTGCGCACGGCCCATGCGCACCAATGCGTCCACCGTTTCGTCGTTCACGATCACCCCGTCGCGTACAATCCCGTCGTGGCCGTTGATGTTGTACGGATCCAGCGCGATGTCGGTCATCACGGCGATGTCTGGCACGGCGTCTTTGATGGCGCGAATGGCGCGGTTTGACAGATTGTCGGGGTTCCAGGCTTCTTCGCATGTTTGGGTTTTCAGCGCGGGGTCGGTGTAAGGAAAGATGCAGATGGCCGGGATGCCCAGATCGCGGGCCGTGCGGGCCAAATCGGGCAGGCGGTCCACACTGTGACGCTGGACACCGGGCATGGACGGCACATCGCTGACGGTATCTTGGCCCGCTTGCACAAAGATCGGCCAAATAAAATCAGCGGGCGTCAGCTGCGTTTCAGACACCATGCGGCGCAAAGCAGCGGACTGTTTCAAACGCCGAAAGCGGGCTTTGGGAAATTCAGGAACAATCAACGGGGCCATGGCGGGTCCTTTCTTCCACTGCCAAATCTTCATGACACCGGGCAGTCCACGGAAATTGACACGGCGCAAGTGCCTTGCCAAGGGGGCATTTGGTGATACCCAGAGGGCCTTGGGGCTTTGGATGGATCGCTGTGCTGAACTTCGTGCATGAAACACCTTTTGGCAGCTTTTGGTTTTGGGCCCTGGTGACGGTGCAATGGATTTTTCATGTCTCCAACATCGGCGGGATATCCTTTGACGCGGTGGAGGCCGCCAAAAACGATGCCCCGGACGAATTCGAAAGGACATGGGCCATCCAGAAAACCCGGCGCATAGGTCAGATAAACCGCATCGGGCCGGGCACGATCTTCGCGATCAGCGGACTTTTGGCGGCGTTGGTGTTTTTGGCCGTGGTGGCAGGCTGGGGAATGGCCCAAGGGATTGCGTTGATTGTCGCTGCGCAGTCGTTCTTTTGGTTTCGCGATAACCATATTCTGCGCACGCAGGGTGACACGGCTGCGCGGCTTGCGGCGTTGCACCGCGAAAAACAGCTGCGGCTGGCAGCGTGGGTGGGGTTTGTGCTGTTGCTGCTGACGCTGTGGACCGTGCAGGGGACGCGAATTGGTTGACACCGCCCCCACGGGCCGTAGGTCCCGCACTATGACTTCGTCCGTGACCATCAGCAGTGCCCCCCCAGGGTTTGACGCCACCATTCTTGCCGCCGAAGCGCAAGGTGGGGGCGGGGCTGTGCACGTGGCCTTGGATGCCAAGCGCCTGGTGGCGATGCGGGATGCCTTGAATTTTTTCGCGCCCCATTTGCCAGTGTTCGAATTCCCGGCCTGGGATTGCTTGCCTTATGACCGGGTGTCGCCCAACAGCGATGTGTCTGCGGCGCGACTGGCGGCCTTGGCCAGTTTTGCCGCCACCATGCCAAAAGAATTCGTGGTGCTGACAACCCTCGCCGCAGCCACCCAACGGGTCCCTGCGCGCGCCGTGTTGCAAGACGCCGTGTTCGTGGCCCACAAAGACCACCATATCGACGAAGATCACCTGCGGGCCGCCCTGGTACGCATGGGGTTCACACAATCGCCGACAGTGATGGAACCGGGCGACTATGCCGTGCGCGGCGGGATCATCGACATCTTTCCACCTGGCCAAACGGGCCCCATTCGTCTGGACCTGTTCGGCGATGTTTTGGACGGCATCCGCCGCTTTGATCCGGAAACCCAACGCACTGTGGAACATTTGGACCGGGTGGAACTGGTGCCCGTGTCCGAGATTTTGCTGGACGAGGCGTCCATCCGCAGGTTTCGCCAGAATTACCGCCAAGAATTCGGCGCGGCTGGCACCGATGATCCGCTGTATGAGGCGGTGTCCGCAGGGCGCAAATATCAAGGCGTGGAACACTGGTTGCCGTTCTTTCAAGATCACCTTGAAACGCTGTTCGACTATCTGCCCAAGGCCAGCGTTGTGTTGGATGAAGCTTTGAGCGCTGCCCATCAGGCGCGGTGGGACGGCATTGCCGATCAGTACGATGCGCGCATGGACGCGCAGCGGGCATCCGGGCGATTGGACGCGGTGTATAAACCCGTGGCCCCAGACGCGCTGTATCTGGATGTGGACGGGTTTGCAGAACAACTGGCGGACAAACGCACGGTAAAACTGTCTGCCTTGGCGCTGCCAACGGGGGCGGGTGTCACGGACGCAGGCGCAAAGATCGGGCGTGATTTCGCACCGGAACGACAAGCTGAAAACATAAACCTGTTCAACGCACTGGCGGACATGGTGAAAGCAAAGCTTGAAGAAAAACCCGTGGTGATCGCGTCTTATTCTGAAGGCGCGCGTGAACGGATTTCAGCGCTTTTGGCGGACGAAGGTTTGGCGGGAACCATCGCCATCGCATCGGCCAAGGACATTCGCGGTGCAGGTCTCTATGTGGCGATTTGGGCCCTGGACCACGGGTTCGAGACGCGTGATCTTTGCGTGATATCCGAACAAGACGTTCTGGGTGACCGCCTGGTGCGCGCGCCTAAGAAACGCAAACGCGCGGAAAACTTCCTGACCGAAAGCCAAAGCCTGTCTTTGGGGGATTTGGTGGTGCACGTGGACCACGGGATTGGCCGGTACAAGGGCATGGACATCGTCACAGCCGCCGGTGCGCCCCATGAATGCTTGCTGCTGGAATACGCCGAAAACGCCAAGCTGTATCTGCCGGTGGAAAACATCGAACTGCTGTCGCGATACGGCCACGATGAAGGTCTGTTGGACAAGCTGGGCGGGGGTGCGTGGCAGGCCAAAAAGGCGCGTTTGAAAGAACGCATCAAGGAAATGGCCGACCGGTTGATGCGCGTGGCTGCGGAACGGGCATTGCGCAAAGCCCCCATCATCGACCCGCCCCTGGGCATGTGGGAAGCGTTCAACGCCCGCTTTCCGTACCAAGAAACAGACGACCAGTTGACGGCCATCGAAGCCGTGGTGGAAGACCTGAACGCCGGTCGCCCCATGGACCGCTTGATTTGTGGCGACGTGGGATTTGGCAAAACAGAAGTGGCCATGCGCGCGGCGTTTGTGGCGGCCATGTCGGGGCTTCAGGTGGCGGTCATCGCCCCCACGACCCTGCTGGCCCGCCAACATGCCAAGTCGTTCAAAGAACGGTTCCGGGGCTTTCCCTTGGAAGTCCGCGCCCTTTCGCGCTTTGTGGGCACGTCCGAGGCGGAAAAAACCCGCGACGGTCTGGCGCGTGGAACTGTGGACATCGTTGTGGGCACCCATGCGGTGTTGGCCAAATCGGTGCGCTTTCACAATCTGGGTCTGCTGATCATCGATGAAGAACAGCGCTTCGGGGTGGGCCACAAAGAACGCTTGAAGGAACTGCGGTCCGACATCCACGTGCTGACGCTGACCGCCACGCCGATTCCGCGCACGTTGCAACTGTCTTTGTCTGGTGTGCGGGATCTGTCGATCATCGGCACGCCGCCCGTGGACCGGCTGGCCATCCGCACCTATGTCAGTGAATTTGACACGGTGACTTTGCGCGAAGCGCTGTTGCGCGAACACTATCGCGGGGGGCAAAGCTTTTTCGTGGTGCCCCGCATTCGCGATATTCCAGAAATTGAAGATTTCCTGCGTGACCACGTGCCCGAAGTGTCCTTCGTGGTGGCCCACGGCCAGATGGCGGCGGGCGAATTGGACGACAAGATGAACGCGTTCTATGACGGCAAATTCGACGTTTTACTGGCCACGACTATCGTTGAATCCGGCCTTGATATCCCCACGGCCAACACGATGATCGTGCACCGCGCGGACATGTTCGGCCTGGCGCAACTGTATCAAATTCGCGGTCGCGTGGGGCGGTCAAAAACGCGGGCCTTTGCTTATATGACCACCAAGCCGCGGATGAAGCTGACGCCTGCCGCTGAAAAACGCCTGCGCGTCTTGGGCACTTTGGACAGCCTTGGCGCGGGGTTCACCTTGGCCAGCCAGGATTTGGACATTCGCGGCGCAGGCAATCTGTTGGGGGAAGAACAATCCGGTCAGATGCGCGATGTGGGGTACGAGTTGTACCAGCAGATGTTGGAAGACGCGATTGCCAAGATCAAATCGGGCGAGGCGTCCTTGCCAGAAGATTCTGGCGCCTGGGCCCCCCAGATTAATCTGGGGGTGTCGGTGATGATCCCAGAAGCCTATGTGCCGGATTTGGACGTGCGGTTGGGGCTGTATCGGCGTTTGTCCACGCTGACCACCAAAGTCGAATTGGAAGGCTTTGCCGCTGAACTGATCGACCGCTTCGGCCCGCTGCCAAAAGAGGTGAACACCCTGATGCTGGTGGTGCGCATCAAGGCGATGTGCAAGCGTGCTGGCATTGCCAAGCTGGACGGCGGGCCCAAAGGGGCAACCATTCAATTCCACAACGACAAATTCGCATCGCCCCAGGGGCTGGTGGAATTCATCGAAGACCAACGCGGGTTGGCGAAAGTGAAGGACAACAAAATCGTGGTGCGGCGTGACTGGGCGAAGAC
>JAHDDS010000012.1:0-9790 GCA_020629235.1 Planktomarina sp. | reverse complement strand
ATCTGGTCCTGCAGCTCTCCGATCACTTTCACCCACATCTCGGCCGGTTGGGCACCGGGCACGGCGTGTTGATTGGCCACGATGAACGTGGGCACAGAATTCACGCCCATCTGGCGGCTGTGGGCGTCCCGGTCGCGGATGTCTTGCGCGTCCTGATCACCGTCTAACAGGCGCTTGATGGCGGCGCGGTCCATGTCGTGGGCTTCTGCGATGTCTGCCAAAACATCTGTGTCGCCGATATCCAAACCCATGCAAAAATACGCTTGGAACAAGGCTTGGACCACATCCGTTTGTCGTCCTTCCACGCCAGCCCAGTGGATCAAACGGTGGGCATCGACGGTGTTGGGGGTCTTTTGCATCGCCTCAAAATCAATGGGCAGGCCAAGGCGTTCACAGTGTTCCACCACAGGGGCATAGGCTTTGACCGCGCCGTCTTTGCCGCCGAACTTGCGTTCCAGATAATCGCGCCGCCCCATGCCGCCGGCGGGCATGTCAGGGTTCAACTGAAAAGGGTGCCATTCAATCGCAAACGGGTGGTCAGGCACTTGGGCCAAGGCCAGGTCCAACTGTGTTTTGCCGATGTAGCACCACGGGCAAATGGGGTCAGACAGAATGTCGAGTTTAACCATGGTGTTCCTCCCACAGGGATTGAAGTTTGTGGCGCAGCAATTTGCCGTTGGCGCTGCGGGGCAGATCGGGCACCGGTACAAAAGCGCGCGGTTGTTTGTACCGCGCCAAAACTTGGCCCGCGTGGTGCGCCAGGGTTTCGCAGTCTTGGGGGCTGGCATCCACCAAAAAGGCCGTGATGATTGTGACATCGTCTTTGACGGCCACTTCCCCCACAGCCAAATCCAAAGCGGTGGCCTGGGACAATGCGGCTTCCACTTCCAAGGGGGACACCCGAAATCCACCTGCGTTCATCATATCGCGCGATCGGCCCGTGAAGGTGATGGTGCCGCCCCGGTCCATCACGCCTTGGTCGGTGGTGACAAACCAGTCGCCTTTCTGGGGCAGCTTCCAGGTGCCTTGGTCCAAATACCCCAGCATCAGGCCGGGATCGCTGGCGTGCACGGCGATGTGACCAGACTGCCCGTGCGGCACGGGACCCTCCGGGCCCACAATCGCAATGGCGCGTCCGGGTTGGGCGGTTAACGCCCGCGCGCCGCCCGGCGACGACGACAAGAAGGTGGAACATTCGGTCATGCCGTAAGCCTCAAAAATCGGCGTGGAGGTGGCGCTCTGCCACGCCGACGTGATGGCTGGGGAGATCTTGTCGCCCGCACTTAACCCGTGGCGCAGGTGGGTCATCTTCGGCAAGCCAGCGGCCTGCAAAATTTTGCGATACACCCCGGGCGCTGCGGCAAAAATCGTGGCGCGTTCGTGTGCGATGACCTGGGGCAGGGCCTGGACGTCCGTACCTGGGGCGATGATGGCGGTGGCACCCATGGCCCAGGGGTCCAGCAGCCCGGTGCCAAGGGTATAACTCCAATTGAACGCGCCTGCGTGCAGCATACGATCATCCGGGCACAGCCCGTACCAGCCGTCCCACATCATCTGCCGCGCCCAGATCGCGCGGTGGGCGTGCAACACCGCTTTGGGGGTGCCGGACGTGCCCGATGTGAACATCACATATCCAGGGCGATCCGGCGGGCCCATTTGGAAATCCAAAGCGTGTGGCGCGGCCCAATCCACCAAACCTGTCGCTGCAATACATGGAATGGGTCCGGTGGGTCCTGCAATGTTTGCGTCCTGGACCATGGCGGACGCGGGGCATTGATCAAGCATTTGATCCACCTCTGCCGTGGTGGCTTGGGCGGACGTGATGATGGGAATGGCCCCAATGGCTGCAAGCGCCAGGAACACGACGGGAAATTCGACCGTGTTGCCAAGGCGCAAAAGCACAAAGTCGCCCGCACCAATGCCGGTGGTTTGCAAACGCTTGGCCGCCCCCGCCACAGCGGCGCGCAATTGGGCAAAGCTGACGTCCGTGCCCCCATTTGCCGTCACAAGGCGCAAGGCCACCTTCGCGTCTGCACCCGCCCGCAACACATGCTGGGCCAGGTTGAACGCAGCCGGACAGGGGGGCGGCGGACGACGATCGGCAAGGGACACCATGGCGCGTCGCTATTTGCTTACCGGCTGTGTTGCAAGGTCTGGGGCGCGCGTTCTATAGAAGGGGCATGACCGAAAGCAATCCGACCTCCTTTTTGCACGTGGAACGCGAACGTGGCGCGAAAGAAGCGGCCGTGCCGTTGGATCTGGGCCAAAGGGTGCGCGATTTGCGCAAAGATCGGGCGTGGACCTTGGAACAGGCGGCCACCCACGCAGGGTTGGCGCGGTCCACCTTGTCCAAGATCGAAAACGGGCAAATGTCGCCCACCTATGACGCGCTGAAGAAACTGGCGGAAGGTTTGGATATTTCCATCCCCCAGTTGTTCACCCCGCCGATGAAAAGCCAAGTGAACGGGCGGCTGGCCCACAGCGTGGCCGGGCAGGGGCGTCAGTTGGCCACGGCCACCTATGAACACGAACTGCTGGCCGACAGCCTGACCAAGAAGTCGATGCTGCCGTACCGGACGCGGGTGCGGGCGCGGTCAATGGATGAATTTGACGGCTGGGTCCGCCATGACGGCGAAGAATTTCTGTTTGTTTTGACGGGTGTGGCCCGGCTGTATTCAGAATTTTACGAACCACTGGATTTGCGCCGGGGCGACAGCGTTTATTACGACGCGTCCATGGGGCACAATGTCGTGTCGGTCAGCCCAGATGATGCAACCCTGCTGTGGGTGACGTCACTGACCTGACGGCCCATCGTCTTGGTACAGCCAGCGCAGCGTTATGTGCGCCACCACAGCCCCCACCACTTGGGCCGCGATGAAGCCCGCCACATGGGCCGGATTGATCCCTGCAAAGGTGTCGGTGAACAGCCGCCCGATGGTGACCGCCGGATTGGCAAAACTGGTGGAGGATGTGAACCAATACGCCCCAGTGATGTACAGGGCCACAAGGGCCGGGACCAGCGCTGCGTTAAACCGCAAACCACCCAGGATGACGAACAGCAAACCGAAGGTGGCAAACACTTCTGATCCCCATTGGTTGGGGCCGGTGCGCGCGGTCTGTGACAGTTGTATTATGTCCAAATCAAACATGAAGTGTGCAGCCCAAACCCCTGTTATTGCTGCGATAACTTGGGTGGAAACGTAAGCTGCGAAATCCCGCACCTGCAACTCGGATCGCAAAAAAAACACCAAAGACACAATCGGGTTAAAGTGCGCACCACTGATGGGTCCCAGGCACGTGATGATCACGAACAGAACGCACCCCGTTGCAATGGCATTGGCCAAAAGCGCGACGGCAGTGTTCCCGTCCGCCAAGCTTTCCCCCATGATGCCAGAGCCCACCACCCCGATCAGCAACATGGCCGTCCCCAAGAATTCCGCCACCAACCTGCGGGTCATTGGACCTGTCCAGCGGCTGTCAGCCGATCCTTCAGGGGGGTGTCTTCTGCCATGGCGGCAAACGCCTCAGCCCGGCGGCTGAGGATATCAAAGGCGGTTTGAAAGGCGGTGTCCCAGTCTTGTTCTTCAGCCGCAGCGGGGTCTTCCACACCCCAGTGGGCGGTGATGGGGGCCCCGGGCCACATGGGGCACACCTCATTCGCGGCGGACCCGCACACGGTGATCACCGCGTCCATTTGTGGCGCGTCGGGGCCCGCAAACACGTCCCAACTTTTGGACGCGGCTTGCGACGTGTCGAAGCCATTTTTGCCCAATAAAACAAGGGATTGCGGGTGCACTTTGCCCGTGGGTTGGGACCCGGCAGAGTAAGCGGTATATCCCAACCGCCGCAAGATGTGTTCCAACAGGATAGAGCGGGCCGAATTACCGGTGCAAAGAACCAAAAAAGTCATGCGCAGCCCCTAGGCCGCGCATGTAACAAGGTGATGACAGTCACTGGGACGCGTCATACCACCAAACATCCGGCAGGAACCCGATCCAGTCGCCGTACATGGGCACAGTATCTGCGAACTTGATTTCCTTGATGTGGGCCAAGCGGCTGATGTTGGAATTTTGGATCGGAATGACATAACGCCCGGCGGTCAAAATCCGGTCCAGCGCCCGGGCAGAGGCCAAGAAATCGCTTTGATCGGTGGAATTCACCAGGCGGTTGATCATCGCTTCGGCGGCGGGGGAATTCATCCCCATCCAGTTGCGCGTCCCTGGGTTTTCGATCCCGTCAGCCCCCCAGTACAGCATCTGTTCGTTGCCCGGCGACAGCGACAGCCCGCGGCGGTAATACGCCATGTCAAAATCATAGACCTGGGTGCGTTCTTTGTACTGCGCGGGGTCGCGGCTTTCGATAGTGACCTTCAGGCCCATCTGGCGCAGCGTGACGGCATAGATGTCCATCATCAGGCGGCTTTCGTTGTCACCCACCTTCAATAAGATACTGATTTCAAACTGTTTTCCATTGCCGTCCACCATTTGGCCCTGGTCGTTGACAGTCCAGCCCGCTTCTTCAAACAGGGCCAAGGCGCGGCGCAGGGCGCGGCGGTCCACCTCGCTCTCTGCTCCTTCGGGGAAGGTGTATCCTTCGATCGTTCCAGGCAGAAGTTCGTCCGCAAAAGGTTCCAACAATGCGGCCACTTTGCCTTCTGCTGGACCCGGACGCATGCCCAGGACAGAGTTCGAGAAATAGGACGTGATGCGGTCCTGCCGCCCGCCGGTGTTGGCGGTGTTGATGAATTTGAAGTTGAACGCTTCGATCATCGCTTGGCGCACGCGCCAGTCCTTGAACTGGGGTTTGCGGGTGTTCATCACGTACCCCTTGATGCCCGACGGACGTTGGTGGGGGACGATGGATTTGACGATGTCGCCGCGGGTCACGGCCGGGAAGTCGTATTGGGTTTCCCATTTTTCCGCGTTCAATTCGCGAAAAGAGGAGCTGGCCCCGCCTTTGAACGCTTCAAACTGCAGGCTGCCGTCCAAATAGAAGTCCATGCGGATTTCGTCGAAGTTGTTGGTGCCCCGGCGGAACGGCACGTCTTTGCCCCAGTAATCTTTGTTGCGTGTCAGGGTCACGTATTTGCCAGGATCGAAGTCCGTGATCACGTAAGGTGCTGTAGTTATTGGGATTTCTTCCAAACCAGAGTCTGCGAAATCCTTGCCGTCCCACTGCGCTTTCTTCAAAATCGGCCGCAGTCCGGCGATCAATGCCAGTTCGCGGTCTTCCACATTGAAGGTGAAACGCACGGACCGGGGGCCGGTTTGTTCCATTTTTTCGATTTTTTTCCAAAACCCAAGGTATCGCGGGTGCCCGACGGTGCCCAGGGTTTCGTACGACCACATGACGTCTTCCACCGTGACGGGGCTGCCGTCCGAGAATCGGGCCCCTTCGCGCAGGGTGAATTCGACCCAGGATCGGTCTTCTGGGGTTTCAATCGATTCGGCCAACAGGCCGTACAGCCCGAACGGTTCGCCGTAAGACCGCCCCATCAGGCTTTCGGATGCGATGAAGCGCAGCTGCCAGGGCACACTGCCTTTGCGCACATATGGGTTCAGCGATGTGAAGCTGCCGCCTTCGGCAAAGACCACTTTGCCGCCCTTGGGCGCGTCCGGGTTGGCATAGGGCAGGGACACAAAATCTGGGGGAAGGGCCGGGTCGCCGTACATAGCTATGCCGTGCTTGGGCTGGCCCCAGGCCGCGCCCGCCAAAAGAACAGAGGCCGCCACAGCGCCCCCAAGTCTGCCCAAAACCGTGGATGAGAAAATCGCCATGAAAAAGTACCCCGTTGCGAGTCATGTGTTTTTTGTCACGCTACAGGGGGGAAAAACTGTTTTCAAACTTAATACTTGGCCGCCTTTGTTCATTTGCGTATACATAACTCACTGCTCGATAGGTTTCTTGCCTGTATGAAACCTGCCTCAATAACTTGCGCCGGCCTTGTGCCGGCGTTTTTTTTGGCAAAAACAACTGTAAATCACGGGTTTTGCGGGCGGTACGTTAACTTTTTGTTAACCACGAATCTGCATACCAGCCCGTGGGTCAGTGCGTCCGTCCATAGAATCGCACACCGCTGAAAGGCCAAGAAGGCCGGTTAATTCGATTCAGCGTCCAAAATCTTTTTGTCATTTGGGTAAACAAGCCCGGCCGAAATCACCAACTTGGCCGCGTCTTCCACGGTCATGTCCAGTTCCACCACATCGCTTTTGGGAAAGAACAAAAGGAAGCCAGACGTGGGGTTCGGGGTGGTGGGCACGAAGACCGACACCAGCCCGTCGTTGTCTGGGTCGGGCCCGCGTGCGGCCACTTCGCCGCGCGCGTCGGTGGAAATGAAGCCGATGGCCCAGATGCCCCGGCGCGGATATTCGATCAAACAGGCTTTTTCAAAGCTGGTGTCTTTTTGGCTGAAGATCGTTTCCGAGATTTGTTTGACGCCGTTATAGATGGACCGCACCACGGGGATGCCCATCACCATGCTTTCGGCCATCTTCAGCATTTGCCGCCCGATAAAGCCCTTGGCGATCCAGCCCACAAAGACGGTGAACAGCAAAAAGACGATTACACCGACGCCCCGGATGGACCGTTGCAGCGTTTCGCCGTCGGGCCCGGCCTTAAAGCCGATGCCGAAGCGGTCGCCAAACAGGTTGCGCAAGAAGATGTCGGGTTGGAACCGGTCCGGCACCAAAGGCAGCACCATATCGTCGATCTTGCCCACCGCGAACCAGATCAACCAAGCCGTCAGCCCGATGGGCAACACCACCACCAATCCAGTCAGAAAGCTGGACCGCAGCCCGGCGAAAAAGCCGGTACGTTTTGGGGGTTTTGGGGGCTCGAACGGTTGGGTCATGGGGCAGCCAGCGCAGGTCTTGGGTCGTCTGCCGCCTTATGTAGGGGGGAACGGGCCAAGGCACAATGCGCGCGCGCGATTATGATGGATCGGCCTGGGCCTGTCATGGATCGGCCTGGGCCGGGGTCTGAGACATGGCCAAGGCGATCTGGGCCGCCACATGGGCGTTGTGCTTGATCAGGGCGATGTTGGCGTCCAGCGACGCGCCGTCCGTCAGCTCATATATACGCTGCAGCAAGAACGGCGTGACCGCTTTGCCCGTGATGGCGCGGTCGTCCGCTTCGGCCAAGGCTTGATCCACCATGGGCAAAATCACCGCGCGGGGAATTTCCGCGTCTTCTGGGATGGGGTTGCACACCAAATGTCCAGCCTGCAGCCCCAAGGCCCGTTGCGTTTGGGCCGCTTTGGCCACATCGGCGGGGGTATCGGCCCGCAAGGGTGCCGGCAAGCCGCCGTCGCGCGACCAAAAAGCGGGCAGGGTGTCTTGGCCCAGGGCAAAGACGGGCACGCCCAGGGTTTCCAGCACTTCGAACGTTTTGGGCAGGTCCAAAATCGCCTTGGCCCCGGCGCACACCACAGTCACCGGGGTCTGCGCCAATTCTTGCAGGTCAGCGGAAATATCAAAACTGTCTTCGGCGCCCCGGTGCACGCCGCCGATCCCGCCCGTGGCAAAAACGTGGATGCCCGCCAGATGGGCCGCAATCATGGTGGCGGCCACGGTGGTGGCCCCGTATCCGCCGCGCGCCAGAACGGCGGCAAAATCAGCGCGCGATACTTTGGCCACGTCGGTGGCCTGGGCCAGGTCCATCAACTGGGCGTCCGTCAGCCCGATGTGCAACTGTCCGTTCAAAATGGCGATGGTGGCGGGCACCGCACCTGCGGCGCGCACGGTGGCTTCCACAGCGCGGGCCACGTCCACGTTTTGCGGAAACGGCATGCCGTGGGTGATGATCGTGCTTTCCAGCGCCACCACGGCGCGGCCCGCATCCAGGGCCGCTTGCACATCCGGGTGCACCGCCAAAGCCAGCGTCATTCCGTTTCCCCCGACACATAGGCGGCAGCGGTCTGCAGCGCGCGCGCAAAGGCATCTTCGCGCGCAAGGCCGGTCATTTCGCCCTGGATGTGGGCGGCCATGAACGTGTCGCCCGCGCCAGTGACGCGCGTGACAAACACAGACGGCGGGGCCAGGTCGATCACGCCGCTGGCATTGGCGTCGGCGGCGGGCAAATCGCCATCGGTCACCAGCACGCGGTGCGCGCCTTGATCCACCAGCGCTTGGGCCGCGGCGCGGGCGGTGGGCAACGATTGGTTCAACAGCAAATTCGCCTCCTCTTTGTTGACGTAAAGCGTGGTGGCGGGGCGCGCCAGCAGGGGGCGCAGGCGGTCTGCCTTGCCAGGGGACGCCGGGGCGATGCGTAAATCTGCGGCGGCAAAGGCCGGGTCTTGGGCGATCTGGGCCAACAGCGTTGTGGTCAGGTTCCCGTCCAGCGCCACGGTGCCTTGAAATGGCGCATCATCGCGCCCCAAGCGGCCATCGCGCATCGGGGCCAATATTTTGTCGCCCGCCGCTTCCAAGGAATGGGCATCGGCGATGGCGGCCACCAGACCGTTTGATCCTTCGATGGCCATATAGACATCGGTGGGCAGATCGTCGGATCGGTACAAATACTGCGTCACCAGCCCCATGGCGGTGGCGGCTTGCACCAATTCGTCGCCTTGGGCGTCGCGCCCCACAGCGCTGATCAGGGCCGGGGCCAGGCCAAAGCGGCGCAGGGTCATGGCGATGTTCATGGCCACGCCGCCGGGCAGGCGGGTGATGCGTCCGGGCACGTCCGATCCCACGCGCATGTGGCGGGTGGATCGCCCGATGATGTCCCACAAGACGCTGCCGATGCACAGGATTTGGGGTGTGTCAGTCATGGGATATGTTGTGTGGCAGCTTGGCGCGCGCCACAAGTCCAAATCGGCTGCCAAAAACCACTTGCAATGGGGCGCGGCAGGCCCCATACGGCCCCCACTTCGCAGGTGGCGTTTGGGCCAATGGGGGAGACATCCCCAAAGGTCCGCCGGTTGTTCGCATGAACTCAAGGCGCTGCCGAGGCTTAAACCGGAAAGGATATGGCATGGCCGTAGATTTCACCATGCGTCAGCTGCTGGAAGCTGGCGTTCACTTTGGACACCAAACACAACGCTGGAACCCCCGTATGGGCGAGTATATCTATGGCTCGCGCAATGGGATCCACATCATGGACCTGACGCAAACCGTGCCGATGCTGGACGCCGCGTTGCAAGTGATCCAAGACACCGTCGCCAAAGGCGGGCGCATCTTGTTTGTGGGCACCAAGCGCCAGGCGCAGCGCCCCATCGCGGAAGCGGCAGAAAAATGCGCGCAGTATTACATGAACCACCGCTGGCTGGGGGGCACGCTGACCAACTGGCAGACCGTGTCGCAATCCATCAACCGCTTGAAGTCCGTGGACGAAAAGTTGGCGGAAGGTGCCGAAGGCATGACCAAGAAAGAACGCTTGGGCATGGAACGCGATCAGGGCAAACTGCAAGCGTCCCTGGGCGGCATCCGCGAAATGGGCGGCGTGCCTGATTTGCTGTTCGTCATCGACGTGAACAAAGAAGACCTGGCCGTGGCCGAAGCCAAAAAGCTGGGCATTCCTGTTGTGGCCGTTGTGGACACCAATTGTTCGCCCGACGGCGTGGATTACATGATCCCTGGCAACGACGACGCGGCCCGCGCCATCGCGCTGTATTGCGACCTGGCGGCCCGTGCGGCCCTGGAAGGCATGTCCGCGCAACTGGGTGCGGCTGGCGTTGACCTGGGCGCCATGGAAGAAGCCCCCGCAGAAGAGGCCATCGCCGAGGAAGCCCCGGCTGAAGCCCCAGCTGAGGCCCCTGCAGAAGAGGCAGCCGCCCCAGCCGAAGAAACCA
>JAHDDS010000067.1 GCA_020629235.1 Planktomarina sp. | reverse complement strand
CCCACCCAGGGCCGGGCGCGATAGAACTCTAACGACTGATCGTAGGGTGGGCCCATGGCCCACCGATGTGCATCGCCTGACCGTGCGGTGCGCCGTGGGCGCACCCTACGAAAACAACGGGCACCCCAGCGTCTTTCGCAACGCGGCGATCAACGCATCTAACGTCTCTGCCCCCACATACTCTCCGCCTGTCTCGTCCGCCAAACATCGGGCGGCGCTGTCGGTGGCGAAGAAATCGTTGGGGTCCAGGCTTTGGTGTTCGAAAAACGCCCCGCGCACTTTGAAGCCGATGACGTGCACGCGGGTTTTGCCTTGCGCCGCCAAGGCGCGGGCCAAGCCGCACGGATCGCCGTTGCAGGTTTCTTGCCCGTCGGTCACCAAAACCACGGTCCCACCCGCTGGTGCCAAGGCGTCGGCGGCCACTTGCACGGCATCCGTCAATGGCGTGCTGCCGTTGGGGGCCAATGCATTTACTGCGGCCGCCACATCCGCGCCTGCGTTGGGCCGGGGTTCGAAATGCAATCGCACCCCGTAACAATCTGTCGGCCCGCCGGGGCCGTATGTCACCAGACCGAGCCGGCGGTTGGCGGCGGCTTCCGGCGCGACTTGGGCTACGGCCAAGCGGCCTTCTTCGATTTTGGGCAATCCGTTTTCATCGAACCCCGTTTCCAACATCGACAAAGACCCGTCAAAGACCAACATCGCGTCGTCCAAACAGGCAGCCTGGGTCACGGTGGGCAAGGCAAAGACAAACGGGATCAGGCAGCGCATAAGGTCAGCGTAGCGACCCTGCGCGCCCCATGTCCACATCCGGACGGTCACAGTTTGGCGCGCATTTCGGCCAGTTGGGCGTCCCGGATCGCGGCCAGCTTGGCCTTGCGGCGGGTGTGGCGGATCCACAGCAGCGGACCGCCCCCGCACACGGCCACTGCGGTGACCGCAGCAAACGCCAGCAGCGCCGGCACAGCGAACACGATCATCAACAGAAAGATCATCGCCACCCAGGCGGCCAAACCATACAAGATCGCCGCGTCCATCCCGGAACTGGGGGGCGGAACTTTGGACCGCGCGAAATCGGAATCGATGTTGGACATAATGCGCCCTCCCCTTCGACACTTATATATGAACGCCCTTTTCTTTTGCAAAACCATGCGTTCCAGGCGATGAACAGCCATGACCATCCGCACCCTGTTCCCGACCCATCTGTACCAAGCCCCCCTGGGCGCAATCGACCAGTCAGAGCTTGAGATGTCTTGCCTGACCATCGCCGAAGATGATGACGCGGGCCAGGACTGGTGCGAAGACAATCAATTTCCGGGCTATACATCCTATGCCAGTTTGACCGACCTGCCCTGGCGCTTCCCCATCTTTGCCGATGTGGTGAAAGCGCTGGACGGCCACGTGGCCAAATTCGCCGATGCCTTGGGGTTTGACCTGGGCGACAAGCCCCTGATGCTGGAAGACATCTGGATCAACATCTTGCCCGAAGGCGGCATTCATACCGGGCACTTGCATCCCCATTCTGTGATTTCCGGCACAACGTATGTGGCCATGCCAGAAGGCACATCCGCCTTGCGCTTGGAAGATCCGCGCCACCCGATGATGATGGCCGCCCCGCCCCGGCGCAAAGATGCAAGCGAGGACCTACAGTCCTTTGTCTATGTCAAACCCAAGGTGGGTGACGTGCTGTTGTGGGAAAGTTGGCTGCGCCACGAGGTGCCGATGAACATGGCCGAAGCGGACCGGATTTCCGTCAGCTTCAATTATCGGTGGGGGTGAACGGTCATGTTTAAAATTGCCGCTGGGGCTGCCCGTTACATGATCCTTCTGGCGGTGGTTGGGTCCCTTTTGGCCTGTGCCACGGTGCTGGTCTATGGGTTTGTGGAAGCCATCCAGTTGATCTGGATCACGGTGGAAGCGGGCGAAGTGTCGCGCAAAGGGGCCAAGGCCCTGTCGCTGGAATTTATCGAGATCATCGACCTGTTCCTTTTGGGAACGGTGTTCTTTGTCATCGCCATCGGTCTTTATGAACTGTTCATCGACGCCGATATCCCTGTGCCCGAATGGCTGACCATCAAGACCCTGGACGATCTGAAGAACAAGCTGATCGGCGTGGTGATCGTGGTGCTGGCGGTTTTGTTTCTGGGGCAAGTCATGGCCTGGGATGGACAGCGGGACTTGCTGGGATATGGCGCCGCGATTGCCCTGGTGATTGCGGCGTTGTCGGCGTTTTTGTTTCTGGGCGGCAAGAAGAAGTAAGGACCTATGGCGGCCAGCTTGGTCCCAAAACCTCTGCCCTGTTGGTCCAAACGTATCCGGTGAACCCCTTGGGCACCGCGCGCGCCGCCTGCAATGTGTCAAACCCTTCCGTGAACCCGTTTTTGCGTTTGGTCAGGATCACGTCCGTGCCGACGCGGTCCATGCGTTTTTGAAACCGCGCGGGCCAGCCCCAAAGGAATGGGGCAAACCGGTCGGGAACAGCAATAATCGTGCTGCGACACGCCGTCGGCACGTGGCCAGACCACCCGACAGCCAGGTACTGTATCAAGCACGCCTTCACACTGGTCTTGTCGAAGCCTTGTAAATCGGGGCTGGATGCAAGGGCAGCCTGGGTCGGTGGTGGATGCCCATAAATGGCAAAGGTCTGGGACAAGTCTGGATCGTTGGTTTGCAGCCAATCCGCCAAGTCACGCCCCGCTTGCGGTGGGCCGCCTTTCAAATTCACCAGGAAACGCCCCTTGGGAAAAGCGGCATACACCTCTTCCAGCCTGGGCATCATCCCCAGCCCAGTGCCGCGCAAGGGGAAGGTCACCCCATCTGCCGAATACCCATGACCCACGTCCAACGACTGCAAATCGCGCCAAAGCGTTTTGTCTGTGCGCCCGGTGCCATTGGTACGGCAATCCAGGGTGTAATCATGGAACACCGCAAATACGGCATCGGGCGTTTGGTAGATATCCAATTCCACCACATCCGCACCAGCGGCGAAGGCGGCCTGCATGGACGGAAGCGTGTTTTCGATGAACCCATGGGTGATGGGTTCCACAGGATTGGCGGAACACCCCCGCAGGCTGCGTTCTGCCCCGGCGAAGGTCTGATGCACACCGCGATGGGCCAGCAATTTTGGGGGCGCATCAGAAATCCGCACCAAATGCGACGTGTTGGCAGCCCAAATACCCAACACCGCCACCAGACTGATCCAAAGCAAACGCCGCTTGCTTCTGTTCACCATAGAAAGTCCTTTCGATTCCCCCCAAATGCGGGCGATGCGACGACTCTGCGTCCATTTCGTAAACGTCCGTCAGCTTTTTTGCCTATTTTTTAATCATATGCCAATTCGAGAAGCGTTTTAGGGCGGGAATTCTGTCCAATTGCCCGCCTTCGCAGCAGCTTAGGGCCCACGACCACTCTGCAACAGAAAGATGTGAACGTGAAATATATCGTAGCAACCATTAAGCCGTTCCTGCTGGAAGATGTGCGCGAAGCGCTTGTCGGGATCGGCATCCGGGGGATTATGGTCACCGAGATCAAGGGGTTCGGCGCACAATCGGGCCACACCGAGATCTATCGCGGTGCGGAATACACCGTGAACTATGTCCCAAAAATGAAACTCGAAATCGCGGCACCCGACGACATGGTGGACCAAATCGTCTCCACCATCACCACCTCGGCCCGCACAGGCAAGATCGGGGACGGCAAAGTCTTCGTGATGGACCTGCAACAAGCCGTGCGCGTGCGCACCGGCGAAACCGGCGATGACGCGCTGTAAACAGTGCAAGGACAGGACAGTACAATGACTAAATTCAAATCTCTTGCCCTGGCGGGTGCGCTGATCGCGTTGCCAAGCTTGGGCTTCGCGCAAGAGGCGGCAAGCCCGTCTACTGCGGAATTCGTATGGATCATGAACACGCTGTTGTTCTTGATCGGTGGTTTCTTGGTGTTCTTCATGGCCGCAGGCTTTGCCATGCTTGAAGGCGGCCTGGTGCGGTCCAAAAATGTGACCATGCAGATGACCAAGAACGTGGCCCTGTTTTCACTGGCCACCATCGCGTATTGGGCGTTCGGATATAACCTGATGTATCCACTGGGCACCTGGTCGGTCGAAGGCGTTCTGTCGGGCGTGTTTGGTCCTGGCGTCCTGGAAGCCGTCGGCGTTGACCTGGCCGGGGCGGACGATGGCGAATATGCCTCTACCGCATCCGACTTCTTCTTTCAGTTGATGTTCTGTGCGGCCACCGCATCCATCGTGTCGGGCGCCTTGGCCGAACGCATCAAACTGTGGCCCTTCCTGATCTTCGTCGTGATCCTGACCGGCATCATTTACCCGCTGCAAGCCAGCTGGAAATGGGGCGGTGGCTTCTTGGATGCTGCTGGCTTCTTGGACTTTGCTGGTTCGACTGTTGTCCACTCTGTCGGTGGCTGGGCCGCTTTGACCGGGGCCATCATCTTGGGGCCACGTCTGGGCAAATACAAAGACGGACGCGTAAACCCAATGCCTGGATCGAACCTGGCGCTGGCCACCTTGGGTGTCTTCATCCTGTGGTTGGGTTGGTTCGGCTTCAACGGCGGTTCGCAGCTGGCCATGGGGTCTGTCGGTGACATCGCTGACGTATCCCGCATCTTCGCCAACACCAACGCAGCCGCTGCTGCCGGTGCGGTCGCGGCCCTGATCCTGACCCAAGTGCTGTACAAAAAACCCGACTTGACCATGGTGCTGAACGGCGCGCTGGCTGGTCTGGTGTCCATCACAGCTGAACCGCTGACCCCATCCTTGGGCATGGCAACTGTCATCGGTGCCGTAGGCGGTGTGATCGTGGTCTTCACCATCCCATTGCTGGACAAGCTGAAAATCGACGATGTTGTGGGCGCCATTCCTGTGCACCTGTTCGCAGGCATCTGGGGCACCATTGCGGTGGTCCTGACTAACGGCGACGCCAACCTGTTCACACAGCTGTACTCCATCGTTGTTGTGGGTGCGTTCACTGTCGTGGCATCCGCGGTGGTCTGGTTCATCCTGAAGATGACCATGGGCATCCGCGTCAGCGAAGAGGCCGAGATCAATGGTCTGGACGTGTCAGAACTGGGCATGGAAGCATACCCAGAATTCGCGAAAGGCTGAAGCACCGCGTCGTTGGCACGTTACCCTTCCTAGGCCAACGACACCGGCGGGTCCCCCCATTGTCCCTTCTTCCTAAGGGGACCCCGCTTCTCCCACATCCCCCGCTTCACGGCGGGGGATTTTTTTTGCGCCCCTCTGTTGGACGGCTTTGGCGGCTGGTATAAAACGGGCATCGTCAAATCAGTCACAAGAATTGATATTTCATGTCGCTTGCCCGTCCCGTCCGTCTGTGTGTTTTGGCCCTGGCCGCGATCAATTTGATGGCGTGCCAAATGCAAACAACCGGGACCAACAGCCCCGAACGCGTCACCGCATACACCACCACGACCCCTGCCCTTTTTGCTGACACGGTGGCGAACATCTGTGCTGCCAATCTGCCCAGTTTTGCGAAGATCCGCAGCGCGTTGCGGGCCCGCGGCTTTGTCGCCCAAGGACGTTTTCAAGGGTCAGAGGTCTTTGCCAAAGGCAACAATCAACCCGTTGTGGCACTGGCGCGGGGTGGGCGCGGCACAGCGACGTGCATGGTTTTGGCGCTGAACGCGCCAAACATGCCCACCGCCACCGTCCAGCTTTTGAAATCCCAACACGGCTTCACCCAGTCCGGCGGATTTTACCAAAAGGGTCGCATCATCGGAACCACCACGTTTGACCGCAAACCCGAAGGACAGGTCTTCGGCATCGTCACACTGCAATTGGATTGAGGCGGGCAACCATCCGCCCCTGACCTACCATCGACCAGAGTCCTATGGATTTGTGGCCGTTCAAGTGACAGCCTGAACCTATGTTGAGAATCATAGTGAGTTTGGCCGCTGCGGCCACTGTCGGCTGTGCCTCTGGGGATGGTCTGCAATCGTTTTACATCTTGAAAAAGGACGCGTCCCAAATCGAATTGGTGCAAGTCCAAGCCCGCGGTGTGCCAACGATGGGTGAACCTGATCTGCGCGAATTGGCAAAACTGCACTGCGTCGGCCCAGTGGCGCTGGCTGGCACCCGGCGTTTGGACGCATCCAGGGGCGGGTACAAAGTGTTCCAGTATCGCTGCGCTTAAGCGGGTTTTTGCAATTTCCAAACCTGTTCCGTTGGGAAGTCCATTGCCCAGGCGTTTGGGATCGGGAACCGGTCCCCTTGGGTCTGGTCTTTGGCGTAAATTTCTTCGAACCCGGTCACCTGAAACCCAAGCTGTGAAAACAGTTTGTGCCAATCTGCATGGGTCAGATTGAATTCCACACCGCCGGGATCCACCTCTACCTCGGTCCAATCCAACCGACCAAGCCCCCGATACGGTCGATACAACTGCCGTTCGGCCATGTCGCCGGATGGCGGGAACGTCAGCAATGCCAAGGGATGGCTTCCCAAAAACACCAGTCGCCCGCCAGGCTTCAAGATGCGCCAAGCTTCGGCCAACCAAATCTTGGGGTCACACCAAATCGCCGCGCCGTATTCTGAAATGGCGAAGTCAAAACTGGCATCAGTCAGACCCGTGGCTTCTGCGTTGCCTTCAATGAACGTGATATCAACAGCGTGCTGTGTCGCCAAACGCCGGGCCGTGCAAAGCTGTTGTTGCGCGATATCAATGGCTGTGACCACCGCGCCCCGACGCGCCATCCACGCGCTGACGTACCCCGTGCCGCAGCCCAATTCCACGGCGCTTTGGCCGGTCATATCGTCGGGCAACATTTGCAGCTCCGCCTCTGACGCCGCCCACACACCCCATTCCGGATCGCCCGCCCACAGGCGTTCGCCCAAAGCCACCCAATCCTGGGCCGTGGCGTTCCAATAGTCACGGTTGATCGACGCGTGGTCCATGGTGGCAACATAGCGGGAGGCGCATTCGAAGAACACACCCGACATAGGGTACGTGGTTTCCACGCACCTTTGTGGCAAAGAAAAACCCCCGCCCGGGTTGGGCGGGGGTTTTTTTCTTTTCTGGCGGTGAAGGTCACCGCGTCATCGAGGGATGTTTTTGCTTTCGGGACCGTTTTCTTGCGAAAACGGCCCAGTCGCAAAGACGGCAGAACCGGCTTAAGCCGGTTCGCCGGTCACCAATCTTCCCGGACAACAACCCGTGTTTTGACGGGCAGTTTCATGGCGGCCAGGCGCAATGCCTCGCGCGCGACGTCTTCGTTGACACCGTCAATTTCAAACATCACGCGGCCTGGTTTGACCTTGGCTGTCCACCGATCCACGGAACCTTTACCTTTACCCATACGAACTTCGATGGGCTTGGCGGTCACGGGCAGGTCAGGGAAGATCCGGATCCACACACGGCCTTGACGTTTCATATGACGCGTCATGGCCCGGCGGGCGGCTTCGATCTGACGGGCGGTGATCCGCTCGGGCTGGGTTGCCTTCAGGCCGAAGCTGCCGAAGTTCAGGGTGCTGCCACCCTTCGCTTCGCCATGGATGCGGCCTTTGTGCATCTTACGGAATTTTGTACGCTTTGGTTGAAGCATCGTTAGTTCCTCCGACCGCCGCCAGCACCACGGGGGGCTGGGCCGTCTTGCAGCTCTTGGTGTTTGCGATCACGGGCGGATGGATCGTGTTCCATGATCTCGCCCTTGAAGATCCACACTTTGATCCCGATGATGCCGTACGGCGTCATGGCTTCGGCGTGGGCATAATCGATGTCCGCGCGCAGCGTGTGCAAGGGCACACGGCCTTCACGGTACCATTCGGTCCGCGCGATTTCAGCACCGCCCAAACGACCCGCTACATTCACACGGATGCCCAAGGCCCCCATGCGCATGGCGTTTTGCACAGACCGCTTCATGGCACGACGGAAAGACACCCGGCGTTCCAGCTGTTGCGCAATGCTTTCTGCCACCAGTTGGCCGTCCAGCTCTGGCTTGCGCACTTCAACGATGTTGAGGTGCAGTTCGCTGTCCGTCATGTTGGCGACTTTTTTGCGCAGCGTTTCGATATCGGCGCCTTTTTTGCCGATGATCACACCGGGACGCGCTGTGTGGATCGTGACGCGGCACTTTTTGTGCGGACGTTCGATGATCACACGGCTGATGCCGGCTTGCTTGCATTCATCCTTGATGAAATCGCGGATTTTCAGGTCTTCCAACAGCATATCGCCGTAGTCTTTGGTGTCGGCATACCAGCGGCTTTCCCAGGTGCGGTTCACCTGCAAGCGCATGCCAATCGGATTGGTTTTGTTACCCATTACGCTTGCTCCTCTACCTGGCGGACTTTGATGGTCAGTTCGGAAAACGGCTTGATGATCTTGCCGAAACGACCGCGTGCCCGGGGGCGCCCGCGTTTCATCGTCAAGTTCTTACCGACATAGGCTTCCGCCACCACCAGTTCGTCCACATCCAGGTTGTGGTTGTTTTCAGCGTTGGCAATCGCGGACTGAAGGCATTTCTTCACGTCCATCGCGATCCGCTTTTTGGAGAACGTCAGGTCCGTCAGGGCCTTGTCCACCTTCTTGCCGCGGATCATCTGCGCCACCAAGTTCAGTTTCTGCGGGCTTGTGCGAAGCATGCGCGTTTTCGCCATTGCTTCGTTGTCGGCCACGCGGCGGGGATTTTTATCCTTGCTCATGGCTTACTTCCGCTTCGCTTTTTTGTCGGCAGCGTGCCCGTAGTAGGTACGGGTCGGCGAATATTCACCGAACTTCTGACCGATCATTTCTTCCGATACGTTGACAGGAATGTGCTTCTTGCCGTTGTACACACCAAAAGTCAGCCCAACGAATTGGGGCAGAATTGTCGAACGGCGGGACCAGATTTTGATCACATCGTTGCGGCCGCTGTCGCGGGCTTTCTCGGCCTTCTTCAGGACATATGCGTCCACAAAAGGGCCTTTCCATACGGAACGAGACATCTATTAACGCCCCTTCTTCTTGGCGTGCCGTGACCGGATGATCAGCTTCTGGCTCGCTTTGTTTTTGTTGCGGGTGCGCGCACCCTTTGTTGGCTTGCCCCATGGCGTCACTGGGTGACGACCACCGGATGTCCGACCTTCACCACCACCGTGTGGGTGATCAACCGGGTTCATAACAACACCACGTACAGATGGGCGGATGCCCTTGTGGCGCATACGACCGGCTTTACCGTAGTTCTGGTTGGAATTGTCTGGGTTCGACACGGCACCGACTGTGGCCATGCATTCTTGGCGCACCATCCGCAATTCGCCCGAAGACAGGCGGATCTGGGCGTAACCACCGTCACGGCCAACAAACTGGGCGTATGTGCCCGCAGCGCGTGCGATCTGGCCACCCTTGCCGGGCTTCAGTTCGATGTTGTGAATGATGGTGCCGATGGGCATGCCGGAAAACGGCATGGCGTTCCCTGGCTTGATGTCTGCCTTGGCAGAGGCGATGATTTTGTCACCGACAGCCAAACGCTGGGGCGCCAGAACATACGCCTGTTCCCCATCTTCATATTTGACCAGGGCGATAAACGCAGTCCGGTTCGGGTCATATTCGATCCGTTCAACCGTCGCTGCGACGTCCATTTTGTTCCGTTTGAAATCAACGATCCGGTACAGGCGTTTTGCCCCGCCCCCACGTCGACGTGAGGTAATCCGTCCGGTATTGTTCCGACCGCCCGATTTCGTCAAACCCTCTGTCAGGGATTTGACGGGACGTCCTTTCCAAAGCTCCGAACGGTCGATCAGGACCAGCCCGCGCTGGCCCGGCGTCGTCGGTTTATACGACTTCAGTGCCATGTTGCTGTCTTCCGTTAGCTATGTGGCGCGGGGTGGACCCCGCTATGTGTAAAGGCCCCCGAAGGTGCCCGGTTAGATGTACGGTGGGTTTGCACCAACCCTACTGCGGTTCCGCGTTGCGGCGTCCCCACAAAACAACAGCCCCGGACGAATCCGAGGCAGAAGCTTGAGGGTGTTTAGGGGGGAATGGGGTGGGTGGCAAGGGGGTTGAAGTACTATGCCATTGATTGAGACTAATCTCGTCTGATGCGATAAGGATAGCCCAATGCCAAATCGAAACCGCGCAACTCGATTAGAGCAGTTTTTGAAACAGAACCCAATTTGTTGCCTTTGTGGAGGAACGCGTCCCGCGACAAGCCGCGAACATGCGCCGCCAAGGGTAATGTTCGTAGACAAGCAACGTCCTAAAGGCATCGAAGTTCCTGCCTGTGATCGTTGTAATTTGGGAACCGCGAATGCCGACCAATTAGCAGCATTCTTCTGTTTTTCCCAAGCTCTCTCACTGCTGGAAGGAAAAGCAAAGAAAAGAGAATTTCGGAGTTTCAAAAAGGTTTTGACGGCGGTAGCGAATAACAACCAGTCAACCCAAAAATTTTTTACTGATTTTGGAACTATGTTTGCGAACGTTAATGGCGTTTTTCGTCCAATGCGCAAAGTTGGAATTAACAAAAAGGCCGTGGGCGACGAATTAAATCCGTGGGCTGTGAAACAAGTCTTGGCTTTGTGGTACAATAAAACAAAAATTATCGTTCCAGAAAATTCTGTCATTTTTGTTCGTTGGTTTTCACTCATTGAACAAAAGACGAATTCCAGAGCGGAAACATTGCGCAAGAGCTTCCCGTCTTTTTCGACTCTAAGTCAGGGAAAGCTGAATGCTGATCGGCAATTCTCTGTACGTTTCAAGTGTGAAACCGAATTCGGGACTGGTCAATTTCACTTTTCATACCACCGCAGCGCATCATTTTTTGCATTAATGTTCTTGAAACCGGAGGCGGCAGACATTGCTCGAAATGGAATGCTTCAAACAAATTTTCGACAATATTCCATAAGTTCTGAGCAAGGAATCTACGAAATTCAACGTTAATCTTAAAACTAGCGCACGACCCTGGGTGGGTGCCAACCCACCATCTGATCCAGCCCCAATCCCGGAGTGGCGGGTTT
>JAHDDS010000066.1 GCA_020629235.1 Planktomarina sp. | reverse complement strand
GCCAATCCACCAGGGTTTTGTCCTGGTCCATGACGATGAATTGGTGTTCCACCGGGATGGCGGGGATCTTGATGCCCAGCATTTTGGCCGTGCGCTGCGCATGGTTGCCCGATGCCGTCACCACATGTTCGGCTGTCACCACCACCTGTTCGTCGGACGCCACCAGGTTGCCGCCCTTTTCCACCATCTTCGTCAGGGTCACGTCCCAAGCGTCCCCGTTCCAATGGAACGCATCGGCCTGCCATTTGCGTTCAATCGCCACCCCGTGTTGGCGCGCGCCCTTGGCCATGGCCATGGTGACATCTGCGGGGTTAATGTATCCGTCCGTTTCGTGGTAAATCGCGCCTTCCAGGTCTTCGGTGCGGATCAGGGGCCACTTCGCCTTAATCTCATCCGGGGTCATGAACTGGTACGGCACGCCGCAGGTTTCCGCGGTGGACGCGTACAGCATGTATTCGTCCATGCGGTCTTTCGTTTGCGCCATGCGCAAATTGCCCACCACAGCGAACCCGGCGTTCAGGCCCGTTTCGGCTTCCAGTGATTTGTAAAAATCGACGGAGTACTTGTGGATATGGGTCGTTGCGTAAGACATGTTGAACAACGGCAGCAACCCCGCCGCGTGCCAGGTGGACCCGGACGTCAGTTCGTCGCGTTCGATCAACATCGTGTCCCACCCGGCCTTGCCCAAGTGATATGCGATCCCAGTTCCGACGGCACCGCCGCCCACCACCAAAGCTTTGACTTGCGTTTTCATGGCATGCTCTCCCCGTCAGGCTGCGCTGACGGCATTTAGCCAGATGCAAAGAAACACCGCAAAGTTCATCCGACCTGCCCTGCGCCAAAACCGACCTTTGCGCTTTTGGACCCGGTCCACCCGCAGTCGGCGACACTTGGGATCTTACAGGTGTTTCGGCCTTTGAACCCCTGGCCTTTGACGCCAACGACGACGGCACCGGACGTACACGGGCACACTGCCAGACACATTGAAACAACGGCTTAAGGGCGTTGAAGACACCTTGTTGCAAGCAATCCACTTCTGCAACGGCACCGTGTCCGAAAGCTGGCAATCTTCCCTGAATTGGACCAGCGCCGCGCCTTTAGGCCCGGTGCATTGGCGCGCCACGAAATTCGGATGAAACCCGCCGCAGCATAGGATTTGCGATGCACAAAAACATCAGGGCGCCCCCGCCCTGATGTTGCCCCATTTGCCCCACACTTTTGTTGAAATTCACCGATACCCCCGCAGGAACCCCAGGGAATTTCCCCTTTTTTCGGCAGAAGCGGTTCGCGATGAAGCAGTTCATTTTGGCTTTGGTATTTGCGCTTGTGGCGTCACCCATGGCGGCCGAAATGGCCAAAGGGCCGGTGACCAATCTGCCGATCCCACGGTTTGTGTCGCTCAAAGCGTCCGAAGGAAATATGCGGCGCGGCCCGTCCCTGTCGCACCGGGTGGATTGGGTTTTGACCCGCCGCAACATGCCGCTGCAGGTCATCGCGGAACACGGCCACTGGCGCAAAGTCATCGACATGCACGGCGCGGGCGGCTGGGTGCACTATGCCCTGTTGTCGGGGTCCCGCACCGTTGTGGTGATCCCGGAACTGTTGGAACTGCACAAAAAGCCCAACCCCAACACAGAAGTGCGCGCCCGCTTTGAAGGCGGCGTGGTGGCACGGCTGCGCGAATGCACCCCCACGTGGTGCCGCATTTCCGCCGAAGGGTACAAAGGCTGGGCCCCCAAGACAGCGCTTTGGGGCGTGTACCCGGACGAAATCCGCGACTGATTATTCTGCGGCCAGCCCCCGGTTGCGCAGCAGTGCGCCCGCGTCTGGCATGCGGCCCCGAAACTTGGTGTACAGCACTTCCGCGTCTTCGCTGCCCCCCCGCGACAGGATGTTGTCGTGCAGGGATTTCGCGCGATCTGCATCAAACGGACCGCCCGCTTCTTCGAAGCTTTCGAAGGCATCGGCGTCCATCACTTCGGACCACATGTAACTGTAGTAAGCACTGGAATATCCATCGCCTGAAAACACATGGGCGAAATGCGGCGTGGCGTGGCGCATCCCGATGGCTGTGGGCATGCCGATGCTGTCCAGCACCTGGGCCTGTTTGGCCATGATGTCCGCAGGTGCGTCCCCTTCATGAAACGCCAAGTCCACCAGGGCGGACGCCACATATTCCACCGTTTGAAACCCCATGTCGAAGGTCGCTGCCCCCAATACCCGGTCCAGCAATGCAGGCGGCATGGCCTGGCCCGTGTCCGCATGAATTGCAAATTCTTGCAGCACAGCGGGCACGTCCAACCAGTGTTCGTAAAGCTGGCTGGGCAGTTCCACAAAGTCCCGCGCCACCGACGTGCCGGACACGGCCGCATAGTCCACATCCGACAGCATCTGATGCAGCGCATGGCCGAATTCATGAAACAATGTGCGCGCGTCATCCATGGACAACAGCGCAGGCGCGCCGTCCGATGGTTTGGCAAAGTTGCACACATTTAAAACAATGGGGTGTTGCAAATGCGGCTTGCGCGCCTGGGTTTGAAACGCCGTGCACCAGGCACCTGATCGCTTGGACCCGCGCGCGAAATAATCCCCGATGAAAATCGCCACATGGTCGCCGCCCCGGGTCACTTCCCAGGCGCGCGCATCGGCGTGGTACAGCGGCACGTCGACGGGTTTGAAGTCCAACCCGAACAGCCGGTTGGCGCAGGCAAAGGACGCTGCAATCATGTTGTCCAATTGCAAATACGGCTTCAATTCCGCCTCGTCCAAGTCATGTTCGGCTTGGCGGCGCTTTTCTGCATAGTGCCGCCAGTCCCAGGGCTGCAGCGGGCCGTTGACCCCGTCATCGGCCATCATGGCCGCCAAAATTTCGGCGTCTGCATGGGCCGTGGCCACGGCGGGGTCCCAGACTTGCATCAGCAAGTCCCGCACGCGGGCGGGGCTTTTGGCCATTTCCGTGTCCAGCTTGAAATCTGCAAAGCTGTCATAGCCCAGCAGGGCCGCCCGTTCCGCCCGCAAGTCCAGGATTTCTTGCGCGATGGCGATGTTGTCGCGGTCGCCCCCATTGGCCCCCCGCGCAGTCCAAGCGTTGTACGCTTTTTCGCGCAAATCGCGGCGGGTGGAAAACTGCAAGAACGGCACGATCAAAGACCGCGACAGCGTCACCACCGGGCCGTCCAGCCCCTTGTCTTTGCCCGCAGACCGCGCTGTGGCCACCACAAAATCGGGCAGCCCGTCCAGGTCCCCTTCCGCCAATTCCATGTACCAATCGCGTTCGTCCCCCAACAGGTTCTGGGAAAAGGCCGTGCCCAGGTGCGCCAGGCGTTGCATGATGTCTGCCAACCTGTCAGCGGCGTCGCCTTCCAACTGCGCGCCAGACCGGATGAACCCACGGCGCGCCAGCATCAAGACGCGTTGCTGTTCGGGGCTAAGGTCGTGATCCGCGCGGGCCTGCCACAGGGCATCAATGCGCGCGAACAGCGCTGTGTTGCCCGCTTTGTCGGCGCTGTATTTGGCGAACTTTGGCGAAAATTCGCGCTGCAGATCCTCTCGCTTATCGGAACTGTCCGCCCCCGCCAGGATGAAAAACAGCGACGCCACCCGGCCCAAGGGCCGTTCGGCGATGTCCATCGCTTCGATCACGTTTTCAAAGGTGGGCGGTTCTTTGGATGCGGCGATGGCGTCAATGGCCCGGCGGGCGTCGGCCATGGCTTGGTCCAGGGCCGGGGCAAAGTCGTCGTCTGTGACAGCCTCAAAGGGGGGCACATCAAACGGGGTGTTCCAAGGGTCCAGCAAGTTCATGGGCGTCCTCCGCAGGTGGGGCAGTCAGGGATTTTGGGAATGGTCAGGGTGCGCGTTTGGGCATCGCGGGCGTCATAGATCAAGATGCGGCCCGACAGCGGCAGGCCAGCGCCGACGATCAGCTTGATCGCTTCGGCGGCCATCATGGTTCCGATCACACCGGGCAAGGGCGCAAACACCCCCACTTCGGCGCAGGTTCCCGTGCCCACCGGCGGCGGCGCGGGAAAGGCGCATGTGTAACAGGGTGCGTCCGCAGTGTTGGCAAAAACGCTGACGGTGCCTTCCCACTGCGACAAACCACCCGCCACCAAAGGCACCCCCGCCGCCACGCAGGCCGCATTCACCGCTTGGCGGGTGTCAAAATTGTCGGACCCGTCCAGCACCAGGTCATAGTCCGCGATCAGGTCCGCCGCAATCGCGGCGTCCAGGCGGCGTTGATAGGGGCGCACGGTGACGTATGGGTTCAGCCGGTACAGATTGTCCACCGCCGACGCGGTTTTGGCTGCGCCCAAGTTGTCATCGGCGTGCAGAATTTGGCGTTGCAGGTTTGATGCATCGACCGTGTCATCGTCGATGACGCCCAAGGTGCCCACGCCACTGGCGGCCAGGTACATCAACGCCGGGCTGCCCAGCCCCCCGGCCCCGATCACCAGGACCTTGGCCCGTTTCAACTTCATCTGCCCCACGCCGCCGATGTCGGGCAGCACCATGTGGCGGGCGTAACGGTCCAACTCTGCCTCGGACAGGGTATCGCTTGTTGCGGTTGTCACGGGGGCCGGCGCGTTTTTGGCGCGCAGGCGTTTCAGAATTTCGCGATAGCCCAGCACCACACCGCCAAAGCCCGCGATCATCAGCCACAATCCGATGGACCCGCCGGTGTTGACGCGCAGCGGGTGGCCATCGGGCAGGGTCAAATGGATCACGCACAGCGCCACGAACAATGCCGCCAGCATGATAAACCGCTGGCGCTTGGGCGCACCCATGGCGGCCCCGATGCCCCAAAGCGCGCCAGCCATGGCAAAGACCATAATCATTCAGGACGTACCCGTGGACCCAAAGCCCCCCGCCCCCCGGGCGGTGGTGTCCAGATCGTTCACCAAGGCGAACTGCGCTTGCACCACGGGGGCGATCACCGCTTGGGCAATGCGGTCGCCGTGGGTTACTGTGAAATCCGCGTCGCCCAGGTTGATCAAGATCACCCCAAGGGGACCGCGATAGTCGCTGTCGATGGTGCCTGGGCTGTTGGGCAGGGTAATCCCGTGCTTCAACGCCAAACCCGACCGGGGACGCAACTGCATTTCAAAGCCCTGGGGGATGGCCACGCGCAGCCCCGTTGGGATCAAAGCGCGCGCGCCCGGGGCAATGGTGATGCCCGCGCGGTCGGCCAGGTTGGCCCGCACATCCGCCCCAGCGGACCCTTCGGTTTCATAGGCTGGCAACGGCAGGGTTGTGTCTGCGCCGTCCAACCACTGGAACTGTACGGTGACGGTCATGCAAGGGCGTCCGCGATGCGCGCGGCCAAGCGCCGGGCCACGTCTGCCTTGGGCATATCGTCCCAAGGTTCTGCCCCGTTTTCATCAATCACCGTCACGGTGTTGCGGTCGCCGCCCATGATGCCGGTTTCCGGCGACACGTCATTGGCCACGATCCAATCGCACCCTTTGCGGTCGCGCTTGGCGGTGGCGTGGTCCAGCACATTTTCCGTTTCTGCGGCGAAACCCACCACCAAGCGGGGGCGGTTTTTGCCTTGGCTGATCGTGGCCAGAATATCTGGATTTTCGGCAAAGGTCAGCGTGGGCAGCGTGCCTTTGCTGTCCTTCTTGATCTTTTCATCCGCCGCCCCCACGACGCGCCAATCGGCGACGGCGGCGGCACACACGGCGGCGTCCACAGGCAACAAGGATTGCACTTTGTCCAACATCGCCTGGGCCGTCTGCACCGGGTGCACAGTGACACCCGCTGGCGGCGGCACGTCGGCGGGGCCGGTCACAAAATCCACTTCCGCCCCCAAATCCCGCAGTGCTGCGGCAATGGCCGTGCCTTGCGCGCCGGATGATCGGTTGGCGATGTATCGCACCGGGTCGATGGGTTCATGGGTGGGGCCGGATGTCACCAGCACGCGTTTGCCCACCAGCGGCCCGTCGGTCAGGGCCGCTTCGATGGCGGCCACGATGTCTGGCACGTCCGCCATGCGCCCGGGGCCAAATTCGCCGCAGGCCATGGGACCGTCCACCGGGCCCACCACTTGGACGCCATCCCCCACCAGGGTGGCCAGATTGCGCTGCGTGGCAGGATGATCCCACATGCGCACGTTCATGGCAGGCGCAATCATTACGGGGGTGTCGGTGGCCAACAGCAAGGTGCTGGCAAGATCATCGGCGTGGCCTTGGGCCATCTTGGCCATCAAGTCCGCCGTGGCGGGCACCACGCACAGCAGATCGGCAGACCGGGACAGTTCAATGTGGCCCATCTCTGCTTCATCTGTCAGATCGAACAAATCGGAATAGACTTTGCTGGCCGCAAGCGCGGACACGGACAAAGGCGTTACAAATTCCTGCGCGGCCTTGGTCAGCACCGGCGTCACAGTGATGCCGCGGTCGCGCAAGCGCCGGATCAAATCCAGCGCTTTGAAGGCGGCAATGCCGCCGGCGATAATCAGAAGTACGTTTTTTGCGTCCATGGCCCCAGACCTACGCACGCGGGCGGGGGCATTCAAGGCCGCAGATCATGCGAAAAAGGCAGTCACCTCTGTCGCGTCCGATTCCAACGCTTTGCGCATCTTGCCAAACGCCGCAGCTTCCAACTGGCGCACGCGTTCTTTGGACAGGCCCAATTCTTGGCCCAAGCTTTCCAAAGTGCGCGGCTTTTCGATCAGCTTGCGTTCGCGAACGATGAACTGTTCGCGGTCGTTCAGCGACCCCATGGCTTCCACCAACCAGGTGCGCAACTGCGCCAGGTCGTGGTCGCGTTCCACGTGGTCGGCGGCCTGTTCGCTGTCATCTTCCAGGGCGTCGATCCATTCGCGCCCGTCTTCGTCGGTGGATTGGGTGGCGTTCAAGGAATAGTCGGACCCCGACAAGCGGCCTTCCATCATTTCCACGTCATGCAGCGGCACGCCCACTTCGATGGCGATCATCTGGCGCATCTGGTGCTTGTCCAGCACTTCGCCCACGCTGGCGGCTTCGCGTTCCAGGCGGGCTTGCACCCGGCGCATGTTGAAGAACAGGGATTTCTGGGAAGACGTAGACCCCGTGCGCACCAGCGACCAGTTGCGCATCACATAGTCTTGCACCGATGCTTTGATCCACCACACCGCATAGGTGGAAAAGCGCACGCCCCGGTCAGGGTCAAACTTTTCCGCGGCCTTCATCAGGCCCAGCCCCGCTTCTTGGATCAGATCGTTCATGGGGGCGCCATAGCGTTTGAATTTCGCGGCCATAGAAATTGCCAATCGCATGTATGCCGTGATCAGGCGGTGCAGGGCCGCTTCATCGCGCTGGTCGCGCCAGGCATAGGCCAGCGCCAGTTCCGTTTCAGCGTCCAGCAGTTCGGCCTTCATGGCTGTCCGGCTTAGTGTGCGGTCGTACATTGCATCTAAGGCCATCGTCATTCCCCCATGTGTCTTGACTGGTCTTAATCTGTCTTTTGTGATTGTTACGGCGCGTCGCTTGGGTTGGATCACTAAAAATGTCGAAAACACCGTTGCCCCCGTTGACCCTCGTCCTAGGTGGGGTGAGCTCGGGAAAATCTTCTTTCGCCGAAAGCTTGGTTTTCGCCACCGCAGCACCGCGCCATTACATCGCCACCGCCCAAGCCTGGGACGATGAAATGCAGGCCAAAATCGACGATCACAAAACGGATCGGGGCCCCGATTGGGTGACCCATGAAACCCCGCTGGATGTGGGCGCAGCTTTGGCAAAAATTCCAAGCGACGCTGTGGCGCTGCTGGACTGCGCCACCATGTGGTTGAACAATCACATCGCCGCCGATGCGGATTTGGACGCCGCCATGGACGGGCTGTTGGCCGACCTGGCGGCCTGCCCTGCCCCGGTGGTGGTGGTCAGCAACGAAGTGGGATTGGGCGGTGTATCCGCCAACGCCCTGGCCCGGCGGTTTGCCCGGGCGCAGGGACGGTTGAACGCGCGCTTGGCGGCGGAATCCGATCAGGCGTTTCTGGTGGTGGCGGGTCTGCCGCAGCGGTTGAAATGACGCCCCCCCATAAATCAGTGTATTGGGTCCGCCACGGGCCGACCCACGCCAAAGCCTTTGCCGGGTGGCGCGATATTCCCGCCGATTTGTCAGACACCGCTGCCATCGCGCGGGTGCAATCTTGGCTGCCTGCCCAAGCGGTCTGCGTGTCGTCCGACCTGGTGCGCGCGCGCGACACGGCCACGGCCGTGGCGCCCAGCCAAATCCGGTTGGCCGATGAATTTGGCCTGCGTGAATTTGACTTCGGCGAATGGGACGGACGGCACTGGGCGGACGTGGCGGACACCCACCCGGACCTGTCACGCGCATATTGGGAAACACCCGGCGATGTGGCGGCCCCGGGGGGGGAAAGTTGGAACCAGGCCGCCGCCCGGGTCAGCGGCACCATTGACCGCCTGTTGGACACCCACGACAGCGTCATCGCCGTGGCGCATTTTGGCGCGATTTTAACCCAAGTGCAGCGCGCCTTGGCGGTCACGCCCCACCAGGCCCTGGGCCACAAGATCGACAATCTGTCGTTGACCCAATTGGACCGGGTGGACGGGGTGTGGCGCGCTGTGGTGATCAATCAAGTGCCGTGATGGCCCCGTCACAAATTTGAATTTTGACCAAAGACCACGCGGCTGTAATGTTGCGCTATGACATATCAACTTTACATCGGGGACCGGACCTATTCGTCCTGGTCCATGCGCGGCTGGCTGATGTTCCATGCCTTCGACATTCCTGTGAACACGGTGATGGCTGGTCTCTATGACGGAACGCTGATCCAAGACCTGGCCGCGGTGGCCCCGGCCCGCCAGGTGCCTGCGATGGTCACCCCGGATGGGGCAATGGTGTATGATACCCTGGCCATGGCTGAAACCTTGGCCGACGCCCATCCTGGCCTTTGGCCCAGTGATCCGGCCTTGCGCGGATTGGCCCGGTCCATCACCGCAGAAATGCACGCGGGCTTTGGCGCGTTGCGGACCGATTGCGCCATGAACCTGGAACATGCCTGGGCGGGGTTTGTGCCCAGTGACGCCGTGCAAGCCGATATTGCCCGGATCGAACACCTGTGGGCGACAGCCTTTGACGCGTCGGGGTCGAACACCTGGCTGTTTGGCGACTATTCCTTGGCGGATGTGTTTTACGCCCCCATCGCCGCGCGCTTTGCCGGGCACGGGATTGCACTGTCCGACCCAGCCCAAGCCTATGTCGATCGGCACCTGGCCCATCCGTTGTTCCGCCAGTGGCGCGCCATGGGGCTGACCAAATCTTATGACCCGCGCCCGTACCGGCTGGGGCTGCAAGAAACCCCCTGGCCCGGCCCGGCACGTCTGCCCGCCAAGGCAGTGGATCATGGCCCATCCGAAAACGACACCTGCCCAAATTCTGGCAAAGCTGTATCGCATTTCTTGGAAGTGGACGGCCGGGTGTTTGGATATTGCAACCCGTTTTGCCGGGACAAAACCGTGGCCGACCCCGGCGCATGGCCCAAGTTCATGGCCCTTTACCAATCCTAAACCTTTGGCCCGTTAACCTTTGCCCAAACGGCAAAGGGCTTGGCGATGGTGGCTGTCACATATTCTGTGGCCTTCGAAGGGGTGGATGCGAAGTTGGTGGAAGTCCAATGCGCCGTGGCCCCTGGCCTGCCCGCGTTCAACATCGTGGGCCTGCCCAATAAGGCCGTGACCGAAGCCAAAGAACGGGTGCGGTCTGCCCTGTCGCATCTGTCTATCGCCCTGCCCGCCAAACGCATCACGCTGAACCTGTCGCCTGCCGACATGCCCAAAGACGGCAGCCATTTTGATTTGCCCATCGCCTTGGCGGTGCTGTCCGCCTTGGGGCTTGTGCCCGAAGACGAAGCGCGCGCGTCGGTCGTGCTGGGGGAATTGTCCTTGGATGCAAAGTTGATCCCCGTCATGGGGTGTTTGCCTGCCGCCCTGGCCGCCGCCGAAGGGGACCGCCGCCTGGTGTGCCCGGCAGACTGCGGCGCAGAAGCCGCGTGGGTGGACGCGACCGAGGTGATTGCCCCCCAAGATCTTGCCGCTGTGTTGCGCCATTTTACCGGCGAACAGGTTTTGGCCCCGGCCGCCCCGGGCCAAATAGAGACCCCGAATTTCGCCAAAGACATGGCCGAAGTGAAGGGCCAAGAACGCGCCAAACGCGCGCTGGAAATCGCCGCTGCTGGCCGCCACCACACGCTGCTGGTGGGCCCGCCTGGGTCCGGGAAATCCATGTTGGCCGCCCGCCTGCCCGGCATTCTGCCCCCGCTGACAGCGGCGGAAGCATTGGAGACATCCATGATCCATTCCCTGTCGGGTCTGTTGGAACAGGGGGGCATTTCGCGCCAGCGCCCGTTTCGCGAACCGCACCACACATCCTCCATGGCGGCCATCGTGGGGGGCGGACGACGCGCTGGCCCGGGCGAGATTTCGCTCGCCCACAACGGCGTGTTGTTCATGGATGAATTTCCCGAATTTTCCCGCCAAACCCTGGAAACCCTGCGCCAGCCGATTGAAACCGGCGAAGTGGTGGTGGCCCGGGCCAACGCCCATGTGCGGTATCCGTGCAAATTTCTTCTGATCGCCGCTGCAAACCCGTGCCGGTGCGGGCACATGTCAGACCCGGACAAAGCCTGCGCCAAGGCACCGCTGTGTGGGGACGACTATCTGGGGCGGATATCTGGTCCGTTGATGGACCGGTTCGATCTGCGCATCGACGTGCCCCCTGTGGCCTTTCGCGATTTGGATTTGCCCGCCGATGGCGACCCGTCTGCCACCATCGCCGCGCGCATCGCCGTGGCCCGCGATTTGCAAGCCGAACGATACGCCGATGTGCCCGGGGCCAATGTGAATGCCGATGCCGAAGGGGCCGCCTTGGAAGCCCATGCCAAACCCACAGCGGACGGCCAGGCCTTCTTGACCATGGCCGCCAACAAATTCCAACTGTCTGCCCGGGGATACCACCGCGTGCTGCGCGTGGCCCGCACCATCGCAGACCTGGACGGCAGCGACACGGTGCAAAAGCAGCACGTGGCGGAAGCCATCAGCTTTCGTATGG
>JAHDDS010000065.1 GCA_020629235.1 Planktomarina sp. | reverse complement strand
TCCAGGTTCACCTGGTGGCAGATGCCGGTGCCGGGGGGCACAACGCGGAAGTTGTCGAACGCCTTTTGACCCCATTTTAGGAAGGTATAGCGTTCCATGTTGCGTTCGTATTCGCGGTCCACGTTCATCTGGAACGCGCGCGGATTGCCGAATTCATCAATCATCACCGAATGGTCGATCACCAGGTCCACGGGGTTCAGCGGATTGATCTTGTCGGGATCACCGCCCAAGGCCACGATACCGTCGCGCATGGCGGCCAAATCCACCACGGCAGGCACGCCTGTGAAATCCTGCATCAGCACGCGGGCAGGGCGGTACGCGATCTCGCGTGGGTTTTTGCCGCCATTGACGCCCCATTCAGCAAAGGCTTTGATGTCGTCCACGGAAACGGTTTTGCCATCTTCAAACCGCAACATGTTTTCCAGCACCACTTTCAAAGCGGCGGGCAGTTTGGAAAAATCCCCCAGGCCCGCATCTTGCGCGGCAGGAATGGAATAGTATGCGATCGAGCTGCCCCCGACGGACAGGGTGCGGCGGGTCTTGGCGGTATCGTTTCCGACGACGATGGGCATGGCGGCCTCCGAATTGCTGTGATTGAGATGGTATGTGCAGCACCCGGCGACCTGGATCAAGGGAGGTGCGGCAATTTTGTATACGAATGTGTACAAAAATTGAGTGTTACGAAGCCTCTCAAATCATTGATTGGCGCGAAACGGGGATTTTGCCTATCTACAGTGCGACCGAAGGGGATGATTCATGTTTCGCACCTTACTTGCCGCTTTGACGTTCAGCCTTGGCCTTGCCGTGAATACTGCCGCGGTGGCCCAAGACCGCCCCGTGGTGGTGGAACTTTTCACGTCGCAGGGGTGTTCATCTTGCCCGGCTGCAGACGCGCTGCTCCATCAGTTGGCCAAGGACAAAGACGTAATCGCCTTGGCGCTGCACGTGGATTACTGGGACTATATCGGGTGGAAGGACAGCTTCGGAAGCGCTGTATTCTCTAAACGCCAGCGCGCCTATGCCGCCACGCAGGGGGAACGCATGGTCTATACCCCACAGATGATGTTCAACGGTGTGGAACATGTTGTGGGCAACCGAAAAGGCAAAGTCCGTGACGCGTTGAAACGCCACAAGGCCCTGTCCCCAACCGTATCCGTGGCCGCGAAACGCCAAGGCAACGATGTGGTGATTGACCTGGCACCCTTGGCGGGGCGGGGCGATTACATCGTTCAATTGGTGACGTATCGGGCAAAAGCCACGGTCAATATCACGCGCGGCGAAAACGCAGGCCGGACCATCAGTTATGCCAATGTAGTGACCAAGTGGGACCAAGTTGGGCGCTGGAATGGGCGTTCCTCCAAAACGCTGAAGGTTAAGGGTGCCGGGTCCGAACCCATGGCGGTATTGGTGCAAGCCAAAGGGTTGGGCGAAATCGTCGGTTCCGCCCACGTGCGCTGACCGCGAAACCTTACCTAAAAAACGGCTTCCAGCGGCGGTGCACCCAAAACCAATTTCCTGGGTCAGCCGCGATCCGCTTTTCCAATTCACGGGTCGCCAATTCTGTCATGTCTAAGGCGGTTTCCCCTTCGATGGGGGCAGCGATTTCGACGCTGAACGACCGGCGATCTGCATTGCGCATGGAAAAATACGGAATGTACAGCGCGCCCGATTCCAAAGCAAACGCCGCAGCCGAGGTGGACGTCATGGCCGGTTTGCCCAGAAAGTCGATCTGACTGCCCTTGGGCACGGCCAAATCAATCAGCAACGCCAGGCACACCCCGCCGTCTTTCAAAGCGCGCCGGAAACCCCGCGTGCCAGCCCGGTCCGCCGTGAACAACGGCCCGGATCGTCCGTCCACATCCAAACAGCGCACGTAAAACGGATTGAAATACTTGTTCGACATGGGGCGATACATTCCCCCCACACGCACGCCTTGTTGGAACAGGGCCAGCCGCATGGCTTCGTGATTGCCAAAATGACCCGACACCAAAACGATGCTGCGCCCGTCTTTGTGGGCGTCCAACAGCGTTTGCAACCCGTCGCCCCAAATGTGCACGTCCGGGTGATGTTTTCCAAAGTCTTCTGGGTAAAAATTTTCAAAAATCGTGCGACCAGAATTGTCCAAAACCTGGTGGGCGATACGGTCGCGGTCTGCCACCGGCATGTCCGGAAAGATATAGTTCAAATTGCGTTCGGTGCGCTTGCGAAACCCGCTGATGCGCCCGCCGAAGCCGGTGGTGATCCGTCCGCCAAGGGCGCTGCGTTTGTGAAACGGCAGGATGCGCGCCCCGCCGATGATGCCGCGCAAGACGACATTGGCCAACCACTTCAACGGCTTTGCGGTTTCTGTGCCCATGGATCAGGCCCCTGGCTGCTTGGCGATGCCCACGCCGATCATGCTGTCGCGGGTCACCAAGGCGGCCAAAGCGTCTGCATCCAGGCCTTCGGTGCCAGCCGGGCGGGCGGGAACCACAAGATACCGCATGTCAGCGGTGGAATCGTGGACCCGCACCGTGACAGTATCTGGCAAGGTCAATCCGAATTCCGCCAAAACCTTGCGCGGTTCACGCACGGTGCGGGATCTGTATTCGCGCGATTTGTACCAATCGGGCGGAAGCCCCAGCAGATTGCGCGGGTAACACGAACACAGCGTGCACACGACGACGTTGTGGATGTCAGCGGTGTTTTCCAAAGCGATCAAATGCATGGGCCCAATGTCGAACCCCATATCGCGACAGGCCGCACTGCCGTCGTCCAAAAGTTGGCGCTTAAAGTCGGCATCTGTCCAGGCGCGCGCCACCACGGCGGCCCCCATTGCTGGGCTGCGGGCGTCCATGGCGTCGATCTGCGCATGCACGTCCTCTGCGGTGATGTGGCCCTTTTCGATCAGCAATTCGCGCACGGCGATTTCCATGGTTTGCCAATACGTCAGCGGCGCGTCGTTGTCGGCGCGGTATGGATGGCCGGAAGGGGACAAGTGGTCGTGGGGCATGGGATCAGTCCAGGGGGGTCAGCCAATGGCTGTATATTTCGGCTTCCAAGATGTCGTCGGGGCGTTCGGCGTCTGCGCCCCAAATTTCCGCCATGGTGAACCGCACGCGGATCAATTCGCGGCTGTCTGCGGGCAGGCGATAGGCATTCTGTTCTGGGTTGTTAAATGGTCCGCAAGACCGTTCCACTTCGCCGATCTTGCCGCGCAAATACCCCGGCGTGCGGATGTGACCCGGGGGCCAGCGGTCAGCCACTTGAACTTTCATGTCGCGGCACCATAAGTACCGCCGCGTTGTTTCACCGCTTCCATCTTGGCGGCCAGTTCTTCAGGGCTGAAGGCCCCGGCTTCCACCATGTTTTGGGTCACCGATGCAATCCAGCGTTCATAGTACGACATGGTTTCGTAAGCGTCGGGCCCCATGTCTTCCAACACCCGGCGCAGGCTGTCGGTGTTCATCAACCCTTTGGCCGATGACAACACCATCAGCGCGTCGACCCGTTTTTCCCACAGGGCAAAGTCGTGTTGATCGGGGTTGATGTCCCCGGCGGGGTCACCCCCCATGTCGTGCCAGCGTTTGCCGAAATATTCCATGAAGATTACGTAAAGCGCGGCGTGAAAAAGGTCCAGGGGCGCACCCCAGGACCTTGCCGATTTCAGTATCAGTAAGCGTATCCGGCACCGGACTGAATGGCGTTTTTCAGCGACAAGGCGGGCCAGGTCTGCTTGCCGCCGCGGGCGTTGATTTCCACCAATTGGGCTTTGGCCCCGTCCATGTCACCGGCTTCCACCAGGGCTTGGCCCATATAAGACCGGGCCAAAAGATTGTTGGGGTTTTTGGTCAGCGCGGCGTCATAGTACACCATACCACCGTCAAAATCGCCAGTCTTGCGCGCGGTAAAGCCCATGTACGTCAGGGTGAAATCGTCGTCCTGATCCAGCAGACCCAGCACGGTTTTGGCGTCATTGTATTGCCCGGCATAGGCAAATTCGCGCACCGCCGCCTTCAGGTCTTCTTCTGACAAAGCACCGGATTTTTGACCGTCTTCGGCCACGATGCACAGCTTGGATTCTTCGTCGTAAACCATACCGTCTTCACACACGATGGTGGTTTCCGTCTTCGGCGGCGGATTGGTGGAAGAAGACGATCCGGCAGCAAAAGCCAAACCAGGGGCCAATGCGATGGCGGCGATCAAATACTTCATGGGGTCACGTCCTGTTCTGTGCCCCCATAAGGGTGCAGCGCAGCGGGACCATTTCAACCCCGCTGCGGTGTTTGTGAAGTTGGTTTCAGTCTTCGCCAAACACCCGGGCAAAGATCGTATCCACGTGTTTGGTGTGATAGCCGAGGTCGAATTTTTCGTTGATCTCTTCTTCTGACAATGCGGCCCGCACTTCATCATCGGCCAGTAATTCTTCGCGAAAATCAGTGCGGTGGTCCCAAACTTTCATGGCATTGCGTTGCACCAATCGGTACGCATCTTCACGGCTGACACCCGCTTGGGTCAGCGCCAAAAGCACGCGTTGGCTCATCACCAGGCCCGGAAATTTGTTCATGTTGTCCAGCATATTCTGCGGATAAACCAACAGTTTGTCGATCACACCGGTCAGCCGCGACAGGGCAAAATCCAGCGTGATGGTGCTGTCTGGCCCAATGTTGCGTTCGACGGAGCTGTGGGAAATATCGCGTTCGTGCCACAGCGTGACGTTTTCCATGGCGGGCACCACGGCCATGCGCACCAGGCGGGCCAAGCCGGTCAGGTTTTCGGTCAACACGGGGTTCTTTTTGTGGGGCATCGCGGACGATCCCTTCTGCCCCATGGAAAAGAACTCAGCCGCTTCCAAAACTTCCGTGCGCTGCATGTGCCGAATTTCGGTGGCGATGTTTTCGACCGATGACGCGATCACGCCAAGGGTGGCAAAGAACGCTGCGTGGCGGTCGCGGGGGATGACTTGGGTGCTGATGGGTTCCGGCACCAAGCCCAACTGATCACAGACGTGTTCTTCCACCGCCGGGTCGATATTGGCGAAGGTTCCGACGGCACCGGAAATTGCGCCAGTGGCAATTTCAGCGCGCGCATCGCGCATCCGCGACAGGTTGCGGTCCATTTCGGCGTAAAAGCGGGCGAATGTCAGGCCCATGGTGGTGGGTTCCGCGTGAATGCCGTGGGACCGCCCAATGCGCACGGTCATTTTGTGTTCCATGGCGCGTTTTTTCAGGGCCGCCAGCAACCCTTCGATGTCTGCGATCAAGATATCGGCGGCCCGCACCAGCTGCACGTTAAAGCAGGTGTCCAGCACGTCGGAACTGGTCATGCCTTGGTGGACAAAGCGGGCTTCCTCGGACCCCACGTGTTCGGCCAAATGGGTCAAGAACGCGATGACGTCGTGTTTGGTGACGGCCTCGATCTCATCAATGCGGGCCACGTCGAATTCCACGTCTTTGGCTTTCCACACCGCGTCTGCGTTTTCCTGGGGGATCGTTCCCATCTTTGCCATGGCGTCGCAGGCGTGGGCCTCGATCTCGTACCAGATGCGGAATTTGGTCTCGGGTGACCAGATTTTGACCATGTCGGGACGGGAATAACGGGGGATCATGGATCACGGCCTTTTGGGTTGGGAAAGATTTGCGCGGTGTCTAGACTGGGCAATACGAAACCTCAAGGAGAGCGCCCATGCTGCGCTGCGCCGCCGCCCTGTGCTTGTTGGCCCTGCCTGCCCACGCAGAAACCTGGGTTGCCATGACTGGTTCGCAAATCGAAGCGGCCTTGAACGATCAAACCCTGGATTACAAAGATGCCTGGCAAACGTTCAACGCATCGGGCACCACGCTGTACAACGCGGGGCGCGACAGTTGGGGGGCCTGGCGGGTGCAGGGCGATCAATACTGCAGCGAATGGCCCCCAAACGCGGGGTGGGCGTGCTACGATATGGCGCGGGACTTGGACAATGACCGCGTTAAGTTTATCGGGCAGCACGGCGACGAAACCATCGGGTGGTTCCGCCGCTGATCACACCGGGGGCATGCCATGGCATTTTGGAAATCAGACACCGATCACTTGGCCACCCCGGGGGGGATTGATCACCAGGAATTCAAGCGCGTGTGGTTGCTGAAGCGCGAGGTGATCCCCGAAGGTGGGCGCACGGCACGGTTCGAAGGGTTGGCGCGGGTCAATCGCAAGTGGACCTATATCGAACGCGGGAACCTGGAAGTGGACGGGGCCGATTATACGTCTGCCCGTCGATATCAGTGGACACCCATGAAGGGGGGCTTTTCCATCGCTTTTGACGACGGCCGCCCGTTTCATACCATGATTTTCAACCGCCCGTCGGCCCAGCATTCCTGTCCGCCGGACCAGTATGTGGTGGTCTATGACTTTTCCCAATGGCCCAAGTGGCGCAGCACCTGGCGGGTGACGGGGCCGCGCAAGGATTACACAATGCACAGCCTGTATGCCCCTTACAGCGCGCAAAATGCCATGGACATGCAGCGCAGCTGACCCGCCGCTTGCGCAAACAATGGGGCAGGGGCCTTGCACCAGCGGACGCTGCGGCATACACCCACGTCAAACGCACAACGGAGGGTCGGACAATGGCATCGACAGCAAACGATCGCGTCTTGGCAGAGGCAATTTTGCCCCAAGAAGGCCAAGCAAAACTGGTGAAACAAGCCGTGCTGGTGGTGGCCGGCATTTTGGCCCTGGCCATTGCTGCGAAGATCAAAGTGCCCATGTGGCCCGTGCCCATCACCATGGGGACTTTCGCCGTTCTGACCATCGGTGCTGCCTATGGACCCCGTTTGGGCCTGGCCACGATCATTGGGTATATGATCATCGGGGCTTTGGGCTTTGACGTCTTTGCCGGGTCGTCGGCCGAAAAATTCGGTCTGACGTACATGATGGGCGGCACAGGCGGCTATCTCGTGGGTTATGTCTTGGCGACCCTGGCCCTGGGCTTTGCTGCCCGTCACGCCATGGACCGCAGCTTTGGCGGCATGGCGCTGGCGCTGATCATTGGCAACGTGCTGATCTATGTGCCTGGGCTGTTGTGGTTGGGCACGCTGTATGGCTGGGACAAGCCGATCCTGGAATGGGGTCTGACGCCGTTCTTGGTGGGCGACGCCATCAAGCTGGTGCTGGCCGCGCTGCTGGTGCCCGCTGTGTGGAAACTGGTGGGCAACGCCCGCAGCTGATCCGGGTCACAAGGTTTTATCACAGGGCCGGTTTTGCAACCGGCCCTTTTTTGTGTCTCCGCTTTGAGCCCCTGCAAGCCAACGGTGTTTATACCAAGGTGGTAACAATGCGGTTTTCGGCTTCCAACGTGCGGTGCACGGGGCAACGGTCGGCGATGTCCAAAAGCCGCGCGCGTTGATCAGCGTCCAAGTCCCCCCGCAAGGTAATGGCCCGGGTGAAGGTGTCGATCTTCGTGCCTTGGCCCAGTTCTGCGTCTTGGGCATGCACTTTGTCATGGGTCACATCCACGCTGACATGGTCCAAGGGCCAGCCCTTGCGCCGCGCATACATGCGGATGGTCATGGATGTGCACGCCCCCAACCCCGCAGCCACAAATCCGTAAGGCGACATGCCCCGGTTTGTCCCGCCATAGGCCAGCGGTTCATCCGCCAGCGTGTGATGATTGGGGCCGTGGCTGACGTCTTGCAAAAATCCGCGCGGGTCCGCCTCAGACACGCGGACCACGCCTTCGGGCGCGCCGATGGGCATGGCCGGTTCGGGCAGGCGCAGATATCGCCCCGCCCAAGCGGATATCACGTCGGCTGCATATTCTGCATCGCTGGCCTGGGTCACCAAATGATCTGCGTCGTCCAAAGTCACGAACGACTTGGGGTGCTTGGCGGCCCCGAAAATCTGGCTGGCATTGTCGATGCCCACGGTCGTGTCGCCAGGGGCGTGCATCACCAGCAGGGCTTTGTGCAGGTTCGCAATGGCAGGCGCCAAGCTGGCGGCGGACACATCATCGACAAACGCTTGGCGGATTTCAAACGGCCGTCCGGCCAGCTGCACCATCGCATGGCCCTTGGCCGCGATATCGTTCAACGCCCCGCCAAAATTTTGCGTCACATGGTGCGGATCGAAGGGGGCACCCAGGGTCACAACCGCCTTGGCACTGGCAATATCGGGCGCGGCTTTCAGCACGGCGGCCCCACCCAGGGAATGGCCGATCACCAGATCCACAGGCATTCCGTGTCCGTCCAAAGCTTGGGCTGCCAAAACCACATCGGCGACATTCGACGTGAAGGTGGTGTTGGCAAACTCCCCCTCTGAATGGCCCAGGCCCGTGAAGTCAAACCGCAGCACCGCGATGCCCCGCGCGGCCAAACGGGCGGCGATGCGCCGGGCGGCAGGGATGTCCTTGGAACAGGTAAAGCAATGGGCAAACAGCGCCGTGGCCAAATGCGGGCCATCCGGCAGATCCAACCGTGCGGCCAGGGTGCTGCCGTCGTGGCCTTGGAAGGTGAATTTCTCGGTCGGCATGAAGGGGCCTTTCGTGGGGTGGCCCCTTCACTTTGTGTGCTGCGCTGCGTCACGCAACCCCTGTGTCAGGGGCGTCACGGCAAGGTGACTTATCTGTCAATCTTGGCGGCCATGATGGCGATGGCTTGCTGGTACACACCGGCGGCGTTCCATTCTTGGATGACGCGGAAGTTGGCTTGGCCTTTTTGATAGCCTTTGCCCGGCTGCCAGCCCTTCTTGCGCAGGAAATTCGCCGTGGATGCCATGGCGTCCACCACGTTGTACAAATCCACGCGCCCGTCGCCGTTGCCATCGCGCCCATAGCGCAAGGCGTTGCCGGGCAGGAACTGCGTGTGGCCCAATTCGCCGTGTTTCGCGCCTTTGGTGGCCCCGGTGATGGTGCCCTGATCCACCAATTTCAGCGCCGCCATGGCGTGGGGTTGGAAGAAATCTGTGCGCCGACAATCATAGGCCAGGGTGGTGATGGCCGACACGACGCTGGAGTTGCCCATGAACCCGCCAAAGCCGGTTTCCATGCCGTGGATCGCGATCAACACGCCTGCGGGCACGCCATAGGATTTTTCTAGGCTGTTGTAAAAGCTGGCGTTTTTCGCTTTGCGCTTGCGCCCCTGGGCCACAATGGTGTTGGCCCCACGGATTTCCATGAACCGGTCCAAGGTCAACTTGAACGACTTCTGGTTGCGGTCCGCCTTGATGGTGGCGGTGGCGTATTTGGCACCCGCCAACGCCTTCAACCCCCGCGATTTCACGCCCGACGCTTTGGCCTGGGCCGCGAATTGGGACTTCCAAGCATTGAACCCCGCAGAGGTGTTCCCGCACGTCAACGACAGCGCCGCCGTGGGCAGGGTGAAGGCCAAGGAAAGAAGGATGGGGCGAAGCATATCAGCGATGTCCTGTACGTTGTTTTCCGCCGTTATACCGGACCGCACGGGGCCCAGGGAAGGGGAAAGAACGCACCGTTAACCCCTGACCGTTTTGAAGGCTTTCGGACGTCGAAATCCGCGCACAACCTGTGCACAAGCTGTACACAACCCGTGCACCGGGGGTGTGACAGGGGATTTTGGGGGAAAGGTTAATGAGGGAGGGGGGATTGGTTAAGGGGTGGTTAATTTGAATGATGTGGCACGCTGTGTGGAGAGGACGGACCTTACTTTTACGAGAATTGTTTCAGGTGCCTTAATTGGCGTCGCGACGCCATTTTTGGATAATTTCGTAAGTGGCTTCGATCGGTTCTAAGTACACGGGATTCCCCCCAATCACGCCTTTCAGCGACGGAAACCGCATTGAGACGGCCAAACCTTCTTCAGGCCAAAAAACAATTCCGTCGCAAGATGGCGGAATAGCAGTGCTTGAGGCCAAGATCCGCTGACAATTGAAACGCGCAACAAAATTTTCATCAGCATGATAAATTCTATAGGGTGCTGTGGGATCAATTACTTTTGAAAATGGAAAATCATTGCTTGGGCTGGGAAACGAGTCGTGTTCGAACCACTTCTGAATTCTGCTGATTAGCAATTGGTAATTTGATTTTTCCCCAAAAGGATAAAAAGCTTGCCTTATTGTAAATAGGATCGCGTATTCGCCCGATGCATCTTCTGGCTGTGTAAGACGCCCGGACTCACACGGAAATGAATGAGCTAAATTCGACACGCGCTCAACATACCGCCCACTTGGGTACCAGAACGAAAAGTTGTTCAGTAAGTGTACTTTTGTCCTTTCGCGCCCGGATGTTGGATACGTGTTTGGATCAAATTCGTGACTTGATCCTTTTAGGCCATATGCACCCCAAGGGAGCCTCACTAATTTATCGATTTTCTTCGCCGCAATTGCGTCGAGGATAAATTTCTTAAGATTTATTTTGCTTTTGGAAGCTTCCGCTTCGGCAAAATATGAAGGTAAATCTCGGCGCGATCTTCCAGGGCTTCTGGGCATAGTTTCAAACAAAAAATCTTTGTAGTAGCCCAGTCTCATTTTGAACCAAGTGCCATCTTGTACGCGGTAAATAGGGGTATTTAGTGGTAATCCCTTTGGGATTTTTGGGTGACCGCTGAGGTTCATATGTGTGCTTATGTCATGCTTTTTCTGCATCCAAAGCGGGCAGTGGTTGGTCCAATGCCCTTGTGCCAATTGCTCTGCATTTCCTTGGGTTGGAAAGCTGAAAGTAAATGCCGCAAAGATTGAACAAAAAAAGAATGAGTTGACTAAACCCAGCGCTTTTCTTTCCATTTTATTGGTTCTTTTCCAAAATAGAATTGGAGCTTTCGCATTTCGACGAATAACTTCTTCCTTCATAGATCAGCTGAAAATGGCAATGTCCACAAGCTGCGCAAACATTGCGGCAATCAAAGTTCACGCCAGCAAAATCTGCCCGGTTTACCAACTTTCTAATTTAGTTGGCTGGCTTCAATACGCCGAAAAGCAAATAACAATTGGCAACCAAATCGGATCAATGGGGGACGACCAGCCTATTTTGTAAAGCCCATCAACGCCCCATCAAACGGATACGTCGTCAAATTCTCGTACCCGTCTTCCGTAATCAGCACCTGATCCTCTAGCTTAATCGAAAAATCTCCGC
>JAHDDS010000011.1:33784-54325 GCA_020629235.1 Planktomarina sp. | reverse complement strand
GAATACATCGCCGTCTATCCCAACGTCCTGCTGGGGGCGCAACGCGACCATGCCTTCGCCATCGTTTTGGAACCCCAAGCCGTGGACCGGACGCGCGAACACATTCACCTCTACTATGCATCCCAAGACACCAAGGCCGCCAACCGCGCCAAAAACGCCGCCATGTGGAAAGAGGTGTTCGAAGAAGACATCTTCGTGGTGGAAGGCATGCAAGCGGGACGCCACGCCCCCACTTTCGACGGCGGCCGTTTCAGCCCCGCCATGGACGGCCCCACCCACTGCTTCCACGACTGGGTGGCGGCCCAGATGGAACGCCATGGGGGATGACCTGCACGCCGCCATTTTGGCCGCCCACGGTGCAGACAACAAACGCGCACTGGTGGATCTTTACAGCCAAGCCGCAAACCAAGCAGACACCCTGGATGCGGCTTGCTTCTTCTTGACCCAGGCCCACGTCTTTGCCCTGGAAACGAACCACCCAGCAACACCGCAGATCCACGCCCAACTGAAATCCCACGGGCGCGTCTGACCCCTTCTTTTGTTTTGAAAATACTCCCGCCGGAGGCACCGTCTTTGCGGCCAGCAAAGACAAACGTCATGCGCAGCCGAAAGCTGCCCAATTACTGTCACAGCGCAGAAAAACGGGGGGCACGAAGGCCCCCCAGTTTCGTCGTTCAAGCTCTGATCGTTACCGCCCGATTGCATTTTCTGCCTGCGGCTTGAACGTCGCGGGACGGGTCCCCCCGCCCCGAACTTGTCAGCTGCACCCAGACGTTCCGCCGCAGGTGTTGCACTTCATGCAGGTGCCGTTGCGCACCAGGGTATAGTTGCCGCATTCGCCGCACGGATCGCCTTCGTACCCTTGCATCTTCGCTTTGGTGCGTTCGTCCATGGTGGCCACAGTGGCTGTGCCCGCATCGGCCACGGCAGTTTCTGGCACCAAGGTCGCCAGGGCGGTCACCGGGTCCACGCCTGCGTCCAAGGCCACGGCCCCAGATTGCCCGCCTTGGTACACCACAAATTCCTGGGGCACGCGGTTGCGGTGGTATCCGGTGGACACCATCTGTTTCAGCACCTCGATCGACTTGGCTTTCTTGGGCGCATCGGGCGCTTTGACATTGGACACGCCTTCGTCTTCACCGCGCCCCAGATCGTCAAAGCTGGCACCTTCTGGCTTCACATGGGCCAGATCAGTGCGGTCGAGATAGCTGACCGCCAGCTCACGGAAGATGTAATCCAAGATCGACGTGGCGTTCTTAATGCTGTCGTTGCCTTGCACCATGCCCGCAGGTTCGAACTTGGTGAACGTAAACGCGTCCACGAATTCTTCCAGCGGCACCCCGTACTGCAGCCCCACCGACACGGCGATGGCGAAGTTGTTCATCATGGCGCGGAAGCCCGCCCCTTCTTTGTGCATGTCGATGAAAATTTCGCCCAAGTGGCCGTCTTCATATTCGCCGGTGCGCAAATACACTTTATGCCCGCCCACGATGGCCTTCTGGGTGTAGCCACGACGGCGTTCGGGCATTTTGTCCCGTTCGGACTTGATGATTTCCTTGATCACCACTTTTTCCACGATCTTTTCGGCCAGCACCTGCGCCTTTTCGTGGGTCGATCCGCTTTCCAGAATTTCGGCGGCGTCTTCATCGTCTTCCACCAGGGCAGCTGCCAAAGGTTGGGACAGTTTGGACCCGTCGCGGTACAGCGCGTTGGCCTTCACCCCCAGGGACCACGACAGCTCGTACGCCTTTTGGCAGTCTTCGATGGTCGCATCATTGGGCATGTTGATGGTTTTGGAAATCGCGCCCGAAATGAACGATTGGGCGGCGGCCATCATCGTGATGTGGCTGTTGACCGACAGATACCGCTGGCCCTTCTTGCCGCAGGGGTTCGCGCAGTCAAACACGCCCAGGTGTTCGTCCTTCAAGAACGGTGCGCCTTCCAGGGTCATGGTGCCGCAGACGTGGTCATTGGCCGCGTCGATGTCCGCTTTGGAAAAGCCCAAGTGGGTCAGCAGATCGAAGGATGGGTCGTTCAGTTTGTCTGCTGGGATGCCCAGAACATCGCTGCAGAATTCCGCCCCCAGGGTCCACTGGTTGAATACGAAGCGGATGTCGAAGGCCGACGGCAAGGCCGCCTCGATCTTTTCGATCTCGCCCGCGCCAAAGCCGTGGCCGATCAGGGCTGTGTGGTTGATGCCCGGGGCATTGCCCAGGGTCCCGTGGCCCACAGCATAGGAGATGATTTCTTCCACCTGGCTGGATTTATACCCCAGCTTGGTCAGCGCCGCAGGGACGGACCGGTTGATGATCTTGAAATACCCACCGCCGGCCAGCTTCTTGAACTTCACCAAGGCAAAATCCGGCTCGATCCCCGTGGTGTCGCAGTCCATCACCAAACCGATCGTGCCCGTAGGGGCGATAACGGTGGCCTGTGCATTGCGATACCCGTGCTTTTCGCCCAGTTTCAGCGCGGTGTCCCAGGACGCTTGGGCCAGTTTTACCAGGCTGTCGTCGGGGCAGTTCACCAGGTCCAACGGCACCGGTTTGACCGACAGGTTTTCATACCCGTCCGTTTTGCCATAGGCCGCGTTGCGGTGGTTGCGCATCACGCGCAGCATGTGGTCTGCGTTGCGCTTGTAGCCTGAAAACGGCCCCTGTTCTTTGGCCATTTCCGCCGATGTGGCATAGGACACGCCGGTCATGATCGCGGTCAACGCACCGCACAGCGCGCGGCCTTCGTCCGAATCGTATCCGAAGCCCATGTTCATCAACAGGCCACCGATGTTGGCGTACCCCAGACCCAAGGTGCGATAATCATAGGACAGCTGCGCAATTTCTTTGGACGGGAACTGCGCCATCATCACGGAAATTTCCAACGTCACGGTCCACAGACGCGTGGCGTGCATATAGTCATCTGCTTGGAATTCGCCGTTTTCATAGAACGTCAGCAGGTTCATCGACGCCAAGTTACAGGCTGTGTCGTCCAAGAACATGTATTCAGAACACGGGTTGGACCCGCGAATTTCGCCGTCTGCGGGGCACGTGTGCCAATCGTTGACGGTGTCATGGTACTGAATGCCGGGGTCTGCACAGGCCCAGGCCGCGTGGCCCACCTGATCCCACAGGTCGCGGGCGCGGATGGTTTTGGACACTTTGCCGTCCACCCGGTTGATCAATTCCCATTCAGCGTCTTTTTCCACAGCGTACAAGAACGCGTTGGTCACCCGGATAGAGTTGTTAGAATTCTGCCCCGAGACAGAGTTGTAAGCTTCCGAATCCCAGTCTGTGTCATAGGTGGGGAATTCGATGCTGGTGTGGCCTTGGCGGGCATAGTCCAACACGCGTTTGACGTATGTTTCTGGGATCGACACCTTCTTGGCTTCGCGGATGGCGTCTTTCAGTTGGACGTTTTTCTTTGGGTCGAATGCGTCTGCTTCTGCACCGTCCCAAGCTTTGATGGCCGCAAACAGCAGGTTCAGCTTCTGTTCGTGCATCTTGGAACCCGCGACGATGGACGCCACTTTTTGTTCTTCGATCACTTTCCAGTTGATGAAGTCTTCGATGTCCGGGTGATCGGCATCACAGATCACCATCTTGGCCGCGCGCCGCGTGGTGCCGCCGGATTTGATGGCCCCTGCCGCGCGGTCCCCGATTTTCAGGAACCCCATAAGACCGGACGACCGCCCGCCCCCTGACAGACTTTCGCCTTCCCCGCGAAGCGAGCTGAAGTTGGTGCCCGTGCCGGATCCGTATTTGAACAAGCGCGCTTCGCGCACCCACAAATCCATGATGCCGCCTTCGTTCACCAGGTCATCGTCCACAGACTGGATGAAACAGGCATGCGGCTGGGGGTGTTCGTATGATGACGCGGATTTCGTCAACTCACCCGTTTGATAGTCGACATAGTGGTGACCTTGGGCAGGCCCATCGATGCCGTATGCCCAGTGAAGCCCAGTGTTGAACCACTGCGGCGAGTTTGGCGCCGCCCGTTGGGTGGCCAGCATGTACCGCATTTCGTCAAAATACGCGCGCGCGTCTTCTTCTTTGGTGAAATATCCGCCTTTCCAGCCCCAGTAGGCCCAAGCGCCAGCCAGACGGTCAAAAACTTGCTTGGCCGACACTTCGCCACCCATGGTGGCATCGTCCGTGGGGACAGAGCGCTGCAAAAATTCTGGCACACCGTCTTCCGCCACGCGCCGCGTGGCCGATGGCACGCCCGCCTTGCGAAAATATTTCTGCGCGATCACGTCTGACGCCACCTGCGACCAGCTTTCTGGCACTTCCAAATCGGCCAGGTGGAACACCACGGTGCCGTCCGGGTTGCGGATTTCACTTGTGGTGGTGGTGAAGTCAATCTCGCTGTATGCGTCCTGTTTTGCGTTCGTAAATCGACGATCGATTTTCATGTCATGCCCCATTTTGCCCGTCTCACGCGGGTCACTGATCACGTTGTCCCCAACAGAAGGCCGCAAGAAAGCCGACGGAAAAACGCCCGCCTTTTACAGCCACAAATCTGTTACACTTTAGTCTTACACACCACATATGGTGGTGCCCGTTTGCGTAGGTACTTAATAGGCTGCCTCCCGCACCACGGGTCAACCGAATTTTACTTGGAAAAATAAAGTATTCCCCTTGACCCGCACCCAAGTCACGATTCGGTGTCGACGGCGCCCAGGGAATTTACCCTTCGTTAACCTTTGACGGCGTTTTCGGGGGCAATTGCCCGCAGAACGGGCAGCCGTCTGCAGGGGTTGGCAAAATATTGGGAGTGCCGATTCTCTGACGCGTCCACACGCACGAACACAGCGCCTTTGCGACGCTGGTGGCGTCCGTTTCATACCAAAGGAGAAAAGTGGTCGGGGCGGCGAGATTCGAACTCACGACCCCCTGTACCCAAAACAGGTGCGCTACCAGACTGCGCCACGCCCCGACACGTCGCGGTGTCTAGTGAATTCTATCTGGGTTGAAAAGCCTTAATTCGTGCAAGCGGCGTGGTCTTTTGCATTGCCGATCGCCGGGTGCCGAATTTCGCTGCCCGGTCCAATGCCCAAGGTCTGCGCCAGCCCGCCGTTAATCTCTAGCACGAATTGGGCGGGCCCATCACTGGGCAGCGCCGTCAAATCGCCGGGCACCGCATCTGCGGCCACATTCACCACCCGGCCCGCATCATCGACAAAGATAATGTCCAGCGGGATCAGGGTGTTCTTCATCCAAAACGCCCTGGGGTTCATGTCATCAAACACAAACAGCATGCCCGAAAATCGCGGCATCTGGTCCACAAACATCAGCCCCCGTTCGCGGTCGGCAGGTGTTTGCGCCAGGTCAACAGCAAACACTGTCTGGCTTCGGTCGGTGGTGACGTGAACGTGGTCGGGGGCGCAATGCGCCAGGGCCTGTGACCCCAAAGCCATCAGGGCGGCGCTTGTTATGATCTGTTGACCGATTCCCATGCGCTTACCAATACCGCCATTTTGCCGCGCGACCCGTCGATCAGCTTCAATGCGACGGCTTCGCCCGGCATCAAATCGGAAAGACCCGAACGGCGCAATATCTCGGCGTGAACAAAAATGTCATCGCCGTCGGCAAAGGCGTTGGCAAACCCAAACCCTTTGGACTTGTCGAACCACTTGATCCGTGCGGGCAAGAAATCCAACTGTTCCAAGTCTTGCATCGACAGATCTGCGATGTCTTCCAACCCGGCGGCGTCTTCCAGCGCAGGCGGTTCAATGGCCAAGATTTCAACCGCCTGAACGCCGCGTTCGGTGTGCTGAACTTTCACGGTGATCCCCGCCCCATCGGCGATAGAGCTTTGCCCGAAGTTGCGCAGCACATTGGCGTGCAGCAAAATGTCTTTGTCTTCGGAGTCTGCAACAATAAAACCAAACCCACGTGCGGGGTCAAACCACTTCACCGTTCCGATCAGCGTCGTATCCGTACGCGCGGAGTCCTGAGCCATCATTGGTCTTTCACATTTCTTTCGTGCCCCGCGCAACGCGCGTCACACCATCCCAGGAGGGACCCTTGACACAACCGTCTGCCCCAAGCAAGGGCAGCTTCGTTTCATACGCTTAAGGGTAAAGACGCTGAACGGTCCACGGGCTGTGGGAATCGGCCCGGGTCCAGCGGAACCGATCGTGCAGCCGCGCGGTGCCGTCGGCCCAAAACTCCATCTCTGTCGGTGTGACGCGGATGCCGCCCCAAAACGGCGGGCGGTCCGGCGTTTCGCCCTTTTCAGCGCGCACGGCATCCACCCGGTCCATCAGGGTTTGGCGCGTGTCCAAAGGTTTGGACTGATCCGACGCCCAGGCCCCCAGCCGCGACAACGACGATCGACTTTGATAATACGCATCTGCCTGGGCGCCGTCTTCTTTCACCACATGGCCACGCACGCGAATTTGGCGGCCCAGGGTTTTGTGGTGCAACACGAAGGCCACCGCCCCTGCCCCCAAGGCTTCTTGGGCTTTGACGCTGGTATAATTGGTATAAAAGACGAACGACCCGTCATCGATGTCTTTCAAAAGCACCATCCGCACATTGGGCATGCCGCTGTCATCCACTGTCGCCAAGGCGATGGCGTTGGGGTCATTGGGTTCGGTGGCTGTGGCCTCAGCAATCCAGCGTTTGGTCAGTTCAAACGGGTTGTCGCCTGCAAATCTGTCGTCGGCATCCATCATGGGTCAGTCTTTCTTGCGCGGCGGGCGTGCACATTTGCCGAAGCGGCCAGTGCGCGCACGTCCTTACGTGGTTGATGCAGTCACTTGGTTGGCATAGACCCAAGGTCAAGTATCTGTCGAATGGAAAACACCGAAATGGGATTGATGACTGGCAAGCGCGGCCTGATCATGGGGCTGGCAAATGACAAATCCATCGCGTGGGGCATTGCCGAAGCCTTGCACCGCGAAGGGGCCGAGCTGGGATTCACCTATGTCGGGGCCGCGATGGAAAAACGCGTGGTGCCACTGGCACAGTCCGTGAATGCCGCCATCTGTCGCGATTGCGATGTGGGGGACGCAGCGTCCATCGCGGCGACGATGGCGGACGTGACCGACACCTGGGGCGGCCTTGATTTCATCGTCCACGCCATCGGGTTTTCCGACAAGTCCGAACTGCGCGGCGATTACATCGCCACCAGCCGCGACAATTTCCTGATGACCATGGACATCTCGGTCTATTCTTTCACCGCTGTGCTGCAAGCCGCGCAACCGCTGTTGAACGACGGGGCATCGTGTTTGACCATGTCCTATTTCGGCGCAGAAAAGGTCATGCCCAATTACAATGTCATGGGCGTGGCAAAGGCGGCGTTGGAAACATCGGTGCGGTATTTGGCCGAAGACCTGGGACCCAAAGGGGTGCGCGTCAACGCGATTTCAGCGGGCACCATCAAGACCCTGGCGGCGTCCGGCATCGGCGATTTTCGCGCGATCATGAAATGGAACGAAACCACCAGCCCCCTGCGCCGCACCGTCAGCCAGGCCGAGGTGGGAAATTCCGCGCTGTATCTGTTGTCCGACCTTGGATCGGGTGTGACAGGCGAAGTCCACCACGTGGATGCCGGCTATCACGCGATCGGCATGCCCAAGGTCGACGCCACGAAATCTGAATAAAGGACCGCAGCAATGTCAGACCGCCTGCCCCATGAAAAAGGCTTTCACGTCAGTTGGGATCAGCTTCACCGCGACGCCCGGGCTTTGGCCTGGCGGTTGGACGGCAAGGGCCCCGAAGACGGCGCGTGGAAAGCCATCGTTGCCATCACCCGCGGCGGTATGGCCCCAGCCATGATCGTGGCCCGCGAACTGGATGTGCGCACGGTGGATACGATTTCGGTAAAGTCCTATCATTCGGGTGGCGGAAAGGCCGATGAACGCCGCGACGCCCAGGTCTTGAAATCGCCAGACGCAGAAATGATGGGCGACGGGACGGGCATTTTGGTGGTGGACGACCTGGTGGACAGCGGCAAGACCCTGGAACTGGTGCGCAAGCTGTATCCCAAAGCGCATTTCGCCACCGTTTACGCCAAGCCGTCCGGCGAACCGCAAGTGGACACATTCATCACTGGCGTCAGCCAAGACACTTGGATTTTCTTTCCCTGGGACATGGCGCTGCAATACGTGCAACCCTATCGCGGCGAAGATTGATCGTGACCCCGCGCAAGATCATCATCGACACAGACCCCGGCCAAGACGACGCTGTGGCCATTTTGCTGGCCTTGGCATCGCCCGAGTTGGACGTTCTGGGCCTGACCGCCGTGGCAGGCAACGTGCCGCTGGACCTGACGGTGTTGAACAGCCTGAAGATTTGCGCTTTGGCGGGTCGCGCGGATACGCCGGTTTTTGCGGGCTGTGACCGCCCGTTGCGCCACGATTTGGTGACGGCGGAACATGTACACGGATCCACCGGGTTGGACGGCGCGGATCTGCCTGCACCTGCGGCGACCGCCCAAGACCAACACGCGGTGGATTTCATCATCGACACCCTGCGCAGCCAGGATGCGGGCACCGTCACGCTGTGCCCCCTGGGACCGCTGACCAACATCGGGGCCGCCCTGCAAAAGGCCCCTGATATCGCCGATCGGATCGCGGAAATTGTTCTGATGGGCGGCGCGTATTTCGAGGTGGGCAACATCACCCCCGCCGCCGAATTCAACATTTTCGTCGATCCAGAAGCCGCAGACATCGTCTTCAAATCGGGCTGCAAAATCACCGTGATGCCCTTGGACGTGACCCACAAAGCCCTGACCAGCCGGGCCTGGATTGACGGGTTGCGCGCCATCGACACACCCGTCACCAATGCTGTGGCGGGGCTGACGGACTTCTTTGAACGCTTCGATGTGGCAAAATACGGCGGCACCGGTGCGCCGCTGCACGATCCCTGCGTGATTGCATATCTGATCCAGCCGGACCTGTTTTCAGGCCGCCATGTGAATGTGGAAATCGAAACCGCGTCCGAATTGACGCGCGGCATGACGGTGGCGGATTGGTGGGGGGTGACCGACCGCCCCAAGACTGCGATGTTCATGGGGGATGTGGACCGGGACGGATACTTCGATTTGTTGACTGAACGATTAAGGACCCTGTGATGGCCGCCAGTTTGACCCTTGCCACCGCCGACGACGCGCCGCGCATTTTGGCCATGATGGAAGCCGCCCACGCAGAAGCGGGCCGTGCCACCAGCGCCGATCACCGCGCGGCGGCCTTGGCCCCCCTGCTGCAGGGCACCGCTTTGGGCGAGGTTTATTTGATCGGCCCCAAACTGGCCCCCATCGGGTACATCGTTTTGACCCATGGATATTCGCTGGAATACGGCGGGCCGGACGCGCGGATTGACGATCTGTACCTGCGGTCCAGCGTGCGGGGGCGCGGTGTGGACGGGGAAATCGTGCAGGCTGTGGCGGAACATTTGGCCAAGCTGGGCACCCGCGCCTTGCACATGGAAGTGGCCAGCGAAGACAGCTTTGGGCTGCAAACCTATGCCAAACGCGGGTTTGCGCCGCGCACCACGCGTCTTTTGACGCGCGAGCTGTTTCGGTGAAGGCCGACTTTCAAAACACCTATGCCGCCCTGCCCGACCCGCTGTTTGTGCGCCAGGCCCCCGTGCCCGTGGCCCAACCCAAAGGCTTGGCCTTGAACGAAGACCTGGCCGATGCCTTGGGCATTTCCTTTGACGATGACTGGGCCGACGTGGTGGCGGGCAATCGCATTCCCGAAGGGGCTGACCCCATCACCCAAGCCTATGCCGGGCATCAATTTGGCCACTGGAACCCGCAACTGGGGGACGGGCGCGCCGTGCTGTTGGGGGAAGTGGCGGGCTTTGACATCCAGCTGAAAGGATCGGGGCGCACGCCTTGGTCGCGCGGCGGTGATGGGCGCGCATGGATCGGGCCCGTGTTGCGCGAATTTATCGTGTCAGAGGCGATGCACGCTTTGGGTGTGCCCACCACCCGGGCCTTGGCCATGGTGGAAACAGGCGAAAAAATCTTGCGCGACGACGGTCTGTTGCCCGGTGCTGTTTTGGCGCGCGTGGCCCCCAGCCACATCCGCGTGGGCACATTTCAGTATTTTGCGGCCCGCCAAGACCTGGACAGTTTGGCCGCACTGTTTGAACACACCGCTGATCGGCACTTCGACGGGACCCGTGATCCGGGCACAGTCTTGCAGGCAGCTGTGGAACGCCAGGCTGCCTTGGTGGCGCAGTGGATGGGGCTTGGCTTCATTCATGGGGTGATGAACACCGACAACGCCCATGTGGCGGGCATTACGATTGATTATGGCCCCTGCGCCTTTATGGATGCCTTTCACCCGATGAAGGTCTTCAGTTCCATCGATCACGGCAGCAGGTACGCCTTTGCCAACCAACCCGGCATCGCGGCGTGGAACATGGCCCAATTCGCCACCGCCCTGCTGCCGTTGATGGATGATCGCGACGCGGCAATTGCCCAGTTCACCGACATCGTGCACGGGTTTTCCGACTTGTTTGAAGCAGCCTATCGCCAAGTCTTTTGCGCCAAACTGGGTGTGGCCAACACCCCGGATGCGGACGGGCTGATCGCGCAAGCGTTGGATATGATGGCCGAACAAGGCGCCGATTTCACCACCACCTTTGCCCAAGCTGAAGCGGGCTTTGACGGCACTGCCCTGGCGAACCACCCGGATTTTGCCGCCTGGTTCAAAGCCAAAGCCGACCTGGCCACAACGGTGCCGATCAATCCGCAGGTGATTCCGCGCAATCACCTGGTGCAACAGGCCATCGACGCAGCCGTGGCGGGGGATTTGGCCCCTTTCCACGCCCTGTGGCAGGCTGGCAAAACGCCGTTCAAACGCCCCGATGATCCGGCCTTGACCGCCCCGCCCCGGCCCCAAGACCTGGTGCAGCGGACCTTTTGCGGCACCTAATTCCCGGGGATACGCCTGGGGCCTGTTGTGTCTTTCGGGCGGATCGGGCACACCGCATTCAGATATTCTGACGGTGCACCCATGACCGAAACAATCATTCAAAGATGCGAGGCCAAAGGCCTGCGAATGACAGAACAACGCCGCGTCATCGCGCGGGTGTTGGAAACGTCCGACGACCACCCCGATGTGGAAGAACTCTATGCCCGGGCGTCGTCCATCGACGGGGGCATTTCCATCGCCACGGTGTACCGCACGGTCAAACTGTTTGAAGAAGCTGGCATCCTGGAAAAGCTGGAATTCGGCGACGGGCGCGCGCGGTATGAAGATGCAGACCGTGACCACCACGACCATTTGATTGATCTGTCCACCGGCGAAGTGATCGAATTCGTCGACCCCGATATTGAAGCGCTGCAAGAAAAGATCGCAGCCCGGCTGGGATACACGCTGAAGGGCCACAAGCTGGAACTTTACGGTGTGAAAGCCAAAGGTAAATGAACCAGCCCGCCCAAGTGCGCAACAATCTGATCGGAATCGGGCTGATGGTGGCGGCCATGGCGGCATTTGCTGTGGAAGACGCCATCATCAAATACATGTCGGCCACCCTGCCCACGGGCCAGTTGATGATCTTAATCGGCATCGGCGGCACGCTGTCGTTTACAATTTGGGCCCTGGCCAAAGGGCACCGGTTTGAATGGGCCAAAATCACCCACCCCGCCATGGTGATCCGCACCCTGGCGGAATTGGTGGGCACCTGCGGGTTTGTGGCGTCCTTGGCGCTGGTGGATCTGTCGGTGATTTCGGCCATTGTGCAGGTCAACCCGCTGTTGGTCACCCTGGGGGCCGCCCTGTTTTTGGGGGAAACCGTGGGGCCGCGCCGGTGGGCCGCGATTTTCATCGGGCTGTTCGGGGTTTTGGTGATTTTGCGGCCCGGGTCGGCGGCGTTTGATCCGGCGTATCTGTTGACGGTCTTGGGGGTCATCGGCCTGTCGGTGCGCGACGTGGCCACCAAGCGGGTTCCCGACAACGTGCCCACGTTGGTGATGGCGGCCCTTGGGTTTGGCGCGGTGATCCCCGCCGGTGCCATCTTGTTGGCATTTGGCCAAACCTGGGCGCCCGTCAGTCCCGCCAGCGGGGCCGCCATCGCTGTGGCCGTGACCATCGGCGTCATCGCCTATACCTGCATCATCACCGCCACCCGGATCGGGGAAATCTCTGCTGTGACGCCATTTCGGTATTCACGGCTGATCTTCGGGGCTGCCATCGGCATCGCCGTGTTCGGCGAAGTCTTGGACGCTTGGACGATCCTGGGCGCGGGCATCGTGGTGGGGTCTGGCCTTTATGCGTTTTGGCGCGAAGCCCAAGCCCGTTGATGGGTTTAATCTTCACACCCCGCTTGATAGAGGGGGCGCAAACAATCGTTACCCAAGGGAACCTGCCCCATGTCCATCATTATCGATATCCACGCGCGCGAAATCCTTGACAGTCGGGGCAACCCCACGGTGGAGGTGGACGTCACCTTGGAAGACGGCACCATGGGGCGCGCAGCCGTGCCATCGGGTGCATCGACCGGGGCCTATGAAGCGGTGGAAAAGCGTGACGGGGACAAGGCGCGATACAAGGGCAAAGGCGTGTTGGAAGCCGTGGCCGCCGTCAACGGCGAAATTGCAGAAGCGCTGATCGACACCGACGCCATGGACCAGGTCGCCATTGATGAGGCGATGATCGAACTGGACGGCACCGACAACAAAGCGCGCTTGGGGGCGAATGCCATTTTGGGGGTATCCCTGGCCACGGCGAAAGCGGCGGCGGATTATTGCGAGCAGCCATTGTACCGCTACGTGGGCGGCACATCGGCCCGGGTTCTGCCGGTGCCCATGATGAACATCATCAACGGCGGCGAACACGCCGACAACCCCATCGACATCCAAGAATTCATGATCATGCCTGTCAGTGCCACCAACATCCGCGACGCGGTGCGCATGGGGGCGGAAATTTTCCACACGCTGAAAGGCAAATTGTCGGCGGCGGGTCTGTCCACGGGCATCGGCGACGAAGGCGGGTTCGCGCCTAACATAAGCTCTGCCCGTGAAGCGCTTGATTTCATTTTGGATTCCGTGAACGCGGCTGGGTACAAACCGGGCGAAGACATTTTCTTGGCCTTGGATTGTGCCGCGACAGAATATTGCCACGACGGCGTGTATCAAATGAAGGGCGAAGGCAAATCGCTGAGTTCGGCTGAAAACGTCGCCTATTTGGAAGCCTTGGTGAACGACTATCCGATCTTGTCAATCGAAGACGGCTGCGACGAAGATGATTGGGACGGTTGGAAGCTGTTGACCCAAACCCTGGGCGACCGGGTGCAACTGGTGGGCGACGATCTGTTTGTCACCAACCCAGCCCGCCTGGCCCAGGGGATCGACGCCAAAGCCGCCAATTCCATGTTGGTGAAGGTCAACCAAATCGGATCTTTGACGGAAACGCTTCAAGCCGTGGACATGGCCCACCGGGCGGGGTTCACAAATGTGATGTCGCACCGGTCCGGCGAAACCGAAGACGCCACCATCGCCGATTTGGCCGTGGCCACCAACTGCGGACAGATCAAAACGGGATCGCTTGCCCGGTCAGACCGGCTGGCCAAGTACAACCAGTTGATCCGCATTGAAGAAATGCTGGGGGAAACGGCGCAATACGCGGGCACGTCCATCTTGCGCTGATGGCAAACGCCCAGGACATCATCGCCGCGTACGATCTTCAGCCCCACCCTGAAGGGGGCTGGTATCGGCAGACATGGCAAGGGGACGGCCCTGGGCGGGCGTCGGGCACGTCGATCTTGTTTTTGTTGGAAGCCGGCGTGCGGTCCCATTGGCACACGGTGGACGCGGCAGAGATTTGGCATTTCCACGCGGGCGCGCCGCTGCGCCTGTTCACATCTGCCACCGATGCCGGGCCCGCACGTGTGCATCTGTTGGGGCCGGACATTTTGGGCGATCACGTCCCCCAGGCCATTGTCTTGCCCCACGAATGGCAAGCGGCCGAAAGCACAGGGGATTGGACCTTGGTGGGGTGCACGGTCAGCCCTGGATTCGAATTCGCAGGCTTTCACATGGCCGATGCAGGTTTTGATATTCCCATCATGGACGACTGATTATCCCACCGCCCACCGATGCGGGCACGCCGGTGGTTTTGGGAAAGGACGTGGGCAACCCTTTGGCCACCCGTGCCGCCAGAAAAGCGAAAGCCTGCGCTTCCAACATGTCGCCATCCAGGCCCGCATCATCAATGGACATCACAGGGCACGGCGTCACATCCGCCAAACCATCCATGATGACCGGGTTGCGCCGCCCGCCGCCCGTGACCCAAAGGGCCGTTGGGGTTTGGGGGAAATGATCGAACGCCCGCGCCACCGATTGCACCACCATGGCCACCAGCGTTGCAGCCGCATCGGCATCCGACAGATCTGCCACCGCGTCCAAGACGGCGTGAAAGTCATTTCGGTCCAAGGATTTGGGTGGGGTTTTGTCAAAAAACGGGTCAGCCACGAAGCGGTCCACGATCAAAGTGTCGATCTGCCCGCACCGCGCCAAAGCGCCGTCCTTGTCAAAGCGTTGCCCCAACCGTTGGGTCATCAGATCGTCAATCGGGGCATTGGCAGGCCCGGTGTCAAACGCCACCAACCCGTCTTGGGGCGGAAGGCTTGGGTCAATGAAAGTCACGTTGCCCACCCCACCCAAGTTCAGGATCGCCAAAGGCCCGTCCACCCCGGCCCACTGGGCCAAGGCCCCATGAAACACAGGGGCCAATGGCGCGCCTTGGCCGCCCAAAGCCACGTCATTGCTGCGAAAATCCCACGCCACGGGACGTCCCAGGGCCGCCGCGAGTTTCGCACCGTCCCCACATTGATGGGTGCCCTTGCCGCCCGGGTCATGGGCCAGGGTCTGGCCGTGAAAGCCCACCAGATCGACGTGGGTGAACGGGGCCAAAGCGTCCAAATGCGCAGCTTCCACCACCGCGCTGGCGGCGGCGACATCGGCCCCGTCCGGCCACTGGCCCAAAGCCGCTTGGATGGTGCGGCGTTCGGCGTCCGAAAAAGGGCGAAACGACGTGTCGCCGAAATCAAAAACGGACAGCCCATCGGTCAGAATGGCGGCCACATCCACCCCATCCATCGACGTGCCGGACATGCAACCCGCAATCCATTTCGCGTCCGTTTTGCCCATGGACTTCTGCCTTTGTGCACCCAACAATGGCCGCACTATTGCATCAGCACCGGGATGAGGGAAGCCATGGCAGACGGGTCAACGCAAAACACATTTTCACCCCCGGTGATGGAAGCGCGGCGCTGGATCGCGGGCAAGGATTTTTCGGCCGCACCGCTGATCAACGTCAGCCAAGCGGCCCCTGTTGACCCGCCGCCCCCGCCCTTGGTGGCGGCCATGGCCCGGGCGTTGGAAGACCCCGAAACCCATCTGTACGGACCCGTTCTGGGCTTGCCTGAGTTGCGCACGCAAGTGGCCCAAGATTGGACGGCGGCCTATGGCGGGGCGGTGACCGATGATCAAGTGGCCATCACATCGGGGTGCAACCAAGCCTTCGCTGCCGCAATTGCGGCCCTGTGCCAAACCGGCGACGCGGTCATTGTGCCGACACCGTTTTATTTCAATCATAAAATGTGGCTGGATATGGCCGGCGTCACCACCACGCCGCTGCCGTGCGAGGCCACGATGTTGCCCGATCCCGCCAAGGCGGAAGCGCTGATTACACCAAAAACCCGCGCCATTGCCTTGGTGACCCCCAACAATCCGTGCGGCGTGGAATATCCCGCAGACTTGGTGGGGGCGTTCTTTGACGTGGCGCAGCGCCACGGGATTGCCCTTATCGTGGATGAAACGTACCGCGATTTTCACAGCCTTGACGGCGCGCCCCATGATCTTTTCACGCGGCAAGGTTGGGCGGATACGTTGATCCAACTCTATTCTTTTTCCAAAGCGTACCGTTTGACCGGCCACCGCGTGGGGGCCATGGTCACCAGTGCGGCGCGTTTGGCCGAAGTCGAAAAATTCTTGGACACCGTCACCATTTGCCCCAACCAATTGGGCCAACGCGCGGCCCTGTGGGGGATGCAAAACCTGGGCCAGTGGTTGGCCGGGGAACGGGCTGAAATTTTGACGCGCCGGGCTGCCATAGAATCTGAGTTTCCAAAACTTGCCGCCCAAGGATGGCGGCTGCTGGGGTGCGGGGCCTATTTCGCCTATGCCGAACATCCGTTTGATCTGCCGTCCGACAAAGTGGCGCAACGCTTGGTGGACCACGCCGCCACGTTGATGCTGCCCGGTACGATGTTTGTGCCCGCAGGCGATACATCCGGCGAAAAACAGATGCGCATCGCCTTTGCCAACATCGACGCGGCGCAGATCGCGCAATTGTTTGATCGCCTGGCCACGGTAAAGCTGTAACGATGCTTGTGGCCCCGATTTCGGTGGCATAGACAACGCGCAGAATTTGAACAAAGGACCGACACCATGGCGGAACGCAAGCGATCCAAGACAGCCAACACAGCCGTGTGGATAATCGTTGGGCTTTTGATGTTCGGCATGGTGGGCTTTGGGGCGGTTGGTCTGTCGGGCACGGCCCGCAGCATCGGCAAAGTGGGCGACAAGCCCGTGTCCGTCACCCAGTATTACACCGCCCTGCAAAACGAAGTGAACGGGGCGCAACAGCAAATCGGGCGGCGTTTGACCCCGCAAGAGGTGCAGTCCTTCGGCCTGGAAAACGTGGCCCTGGCCCGCGTGGTGCGCCAGCGCGCCATGGATCAAGAAGCCACCGATCTGGGCCTGTCGATTGGGGACGAACGTCTTAGCGCGCAAATCCAGGGGTTGGGCGCGTTTACGGGGCTTTCGGGCAATTTTGACCGCGTGGCATACGACCAATATTTGGAACGCAACAACACAAGCAGCAGCGAATTTGAAACCCGCCTGCGCGAAGAAAACGCCCGCAACCTGCTGCAAGAGGCGATCTTGACCGGACTGGAAGCGCCCGAGGCATACCAGAATGTGATCGTGGGATACCTGCAAGAAACCCGCGATTTTTCTTGGGCGAAAGTCACCGACGCCGACTATGCCACGGGGACAGAGGTGCCGTCGGACGCGGACCTGCGGGCCTTTCACGAAAACAACGCCGATCAGTTCACACTGCCGACCTCCAAAGACATAACCTATGCCTGGCTGACGCCGGATATGATCAGCGACACCATCACCGTGGACGACGCTGAACTGCGCGCTGCGTATGATGCGCGGTCCGAAGAATTCAACCAGCCGGAAACGCGCCTGGTGGAACGCTTGGTGTTTGTGGATCAAGCCACCGCGCAAGCCGCCTTGGACACGATCAATGACGGCAGCAAAACCTTCGAAGATCTGGTGGCGGATCGCGGCTTGGACATGGCTGACGTTGACTTGGGCGACGTGCAACGCGGCGGTTTGGGGGATGCCGCAGAGGTTGTGTTTGGGGCCGCTGAACCCGGCGTGGTGGGACCCGCACCCACGAACCTGGGCCCGGCCTTGTTCCGGATCAACGCGATTTTGGACGCCCAAGTGCAGTCCTTTGACGAAGTGCGGGCCGACCTTCTGGCGGAATATCAAACCAACGAAGCCACCCGCGTCGTGAGCGCTTGGGTGGAAGACATCGAAGACCTGCTGGCGGGCGGTGCCACGTTGGAAGAAGTGGCGGCAGAAACCGACATGGTCTTGGGGCAAATCCGCTGGTACCCGGGTCTTGAAGGGGACGTGGCAGACTATGACGAATTCAGGGACGCCGCCTTGACCGTGACCGAAGACGACTTCCCCACGCTGATCAACTTGGCCGATGGTGGCATCTTTGCTTTGCGGATGAACGAAGCCATCCCTGCCGCCCTGCAACCGTTTGACGACGTGCGCGCCAGCGTGGAACAGGCCTGGCAGGCCGATGCGGTTCAAACCCAACTGACCGCCCAGGCCGATGCCTTGGCCGCACAAGTGGACGGTGACGTGACTTTGGCCGCCCTTGGGCTGACCGAACAGCGCGAAGAAGATGTGGTGCGCACCGCCTTTGTCGATGACGCGACCCCTGCCCTGGTCAGCACCGTTTTCGACATGCAACCGGGTGAAGTCAAAGTCCTGCAAGACGCAGACGGGGCGATCATCGTGCAACTGCACAAAGTGCACGCCGCCGATTTGGACAGCGAAGAAAGCCAAGGGCTGAAGCGCATTTTGGGGCTGCGGTTGCAGCAGGCATTTCAGACAGATGTGTTAAGCGCCTATGGCCAAGCCGTGCAGGCCGACATGGATGTCACGATCGACCAAACCATCGTGCAATCCGTCAACAGCCAATTCCACGGCCAAGGGTACTGACGCCATGGCGCAGTTGATCCCGTCGTTCGACACGTTTGAAGCCGCGTTCAACGCCGGGCAAAACCAACTGGTCTATGCCCGTTTGGCCGCAGATTTGGATACGCCTGTATCGCTGATGCTGAAGCTGTCGGGGGCCCACAAAGACAGCTTCATTTTGGAAAGCGTGACGGGCGGCGAAGTGCGGGGCCGGTATTCCATCGTCGGCATGAAGCCGGACGTGATCTGGCGCTGCCACGGCGAAACAAGCGAAATCAACCGCCAAGCCCGCTTCGACCCAGATGCGTTCGCCCCGCAAACCGGGGGGCCGCTGGACAATCTGCGGGCGCTGATTGCGGAATGTGAAACACAGTTGCCCGATGATCTGCCCGCCGCCGCGGCTGGTCTGTTTGGGTACTTGGGCTATGACACCGTGCGGTTGGTGGAACATTTGCCCAACGTGAACCCCGATCCATTGGGGCTGCCCGATGCTGTCATGATGCGCCCATCGGTGGTGGCGGTTTTGGATGGCGTCAAAGGGGAAGTTACCATCGTGTCACCTGCTTGGGCTGGCAGCGGCCTGTCGGCCAAAGCCGCCTATGCCCAAGCCGCAGAACGGGTCCAAGACGCCCTGCGCGATCTGGAACGCCCGGTGGCCAGTGCCGCGCGGGCGTTGGAACCAGGGCGCAAAACCGTGGGGGAACCGACGTCCAACTTCGCCAAATCGGACTATCTGGCGGCCGTCGGCAAGGCCAAGGAATACATCAAAGCGGGCGACATTTTCCAAGTGGTCCCCGCGCAGCGCTGGCGGCAGGATTTTCACGAACCGCCCTTTGCGTTTTACCGCGCGCTGCGGCGCACCAACCCGTCGCCCTTCATGTTCTTTTTCAACTTCGGGGGCTTTCAAGTGGTGGGCGCCAGCCCAGAGATTTTGGTGCGCTTGATGGACAACGAGGTCACCATTCGCCCCATCGCGGGCACCCGCAAACGCGGTGCCACGCCGGACGAAGACCGCGCGTTGGAAGAAGACCTGATGGCCGATCAGAAAGAGCTGGCCGAACACCTGATGCTGCTGGATTTGGGCCGCAACGACGTGGGCCGCGTGGCCAAAGTGGGCACAGTGCGCCCCACCGAAAAATTCACAGTCGAACGTTACAGCCACGTGATGCACATCGTGTCCAATGTGGTGGGCGAATTGCGCGAAGACCATGACGCGCTGTCGGCGCTGTTGGCAGGGTTGCCCGCAGGCACATTGTCGGGCGCCCCCAAGGTGCGGGCCATGGAAATCATTGACGAGTTGGAACCCGAAAAGCGCGGGATTTATGGCGGCGGCTGCGGCTATTTTTCCGTTGGCGGGGAAATGGACATTTGCATCGCGCTGCGCACGGCTGTGATCAAGGACAACACGCTCTATTCCCAGGCCGGGGGCGGCGTGGTCTATGACAGCGATCCGGAAGCCGAATTCCAAGAAACCGTCAATAAGGCCAAAGCTGTGTGGGCCGCCGCCGAAAGCGCGTCTCAGTTCAGATCAGACGGAAATTAAAACCCAGCCAACAAAGCCGCACTTAACGGGGCCACGTTGTGGGTTTCGGACCGATCCTTTGTGCCCCAAGCCGCCAGTGCTTCCAGTGTGGCGGGTGTCAGGCGGGCCAACAAAATGACGATGCCTTCGGTGCGACTTTTGCGTGTGGCTTGATCGGCAAAGCGACGGATGATTTTGGCGGATTGGCCGTCCCCGTCCAAGTCCCGAAACACGGTGGCTGCTGGAATACCGGCGCTGCGGGCCTGGCGGATTGTGCGTTGTGCTGCACCGTCCAGCGCCAAAAAGCCGTGGCCCGTTTCCAAAAATTCAGGGCGCAGATCAGCCAGGCGTGACGCCGCGCCGCGCAGGCCAAGCCCCTGTCCGCCCACGACGGCCACCGCAGTTGGCACCGCGTTGACATAGCTGAAGTAGGCCGCTTGCTGGCTGGATGTGTCTGCCCCATCGGGGGCCCTGCCTGTAACGGCGACTTCAATCCCCACATCGGAAAATGCCTGCGACCGTTTCGCCACATCTGCGCCGCTGGCATCCAAGGCCACGGTCACAGGAAACGGCAGCGCCGCCAGCGCCCTGGGGTCCACGTCACGTTTGCCATCGTCCAACAAAACAAAGCTGACGATGGGCAAGGTCGGTGCCAAAGCAAACGGCACGGCAAAGGCCTCTACGGCGGGCACAAAGGTCACTTCACTGGGAATGGGTTGGGTGTTGGGCGGTTCTGGCGACGGCGTTGCTGGGTCGTCTGCCGGGTCCGC
>JAHDDS010000011.1:0-33684 GCA_020629235.1 Planktomarina sp. | reverse complement strand
AACTGGCTCTTCAGTGTTTTGATCCAGGTCCGGCACCGCTGGTTCCACCGCCCCCAGGCGCGGGCGCAAAACCAGGTCCGTGGAAGGTGCCACCAATCGGGCCGCTGCGGGGATGGTGGCGGGTCGTGTTATGTCCGCAAATTCAATCCCCGCATCCCCTCGGGCCGCGGGCTGCACCAGTTCAGCCACTGTCGATTGGGCGGCGGTTTGCAAATCCAAAGGTGCCAAAACGGGCGCTGCATTTTCCAAAGTGGCTGGGCTGTCGGGCACCGCAGGCGTGGATTGCGGGGCCACGCTGGATTGCGGGCGGGTATCTTGTACTGCTGCAGTCACGGGTGCTGTGCCCCCCGCCCCGAACGACCCCAAAGCCTGGGCGTCCGTTTGGGCCGTGGGCGGCACATCGACGGGGGCATCGTCCAAGATCGACACCAGCGACAAAAGCGCCAACGCCGTCAACGATCCACAAATGGCCCCTAAAATAAACCCACGCCGCATCGAGTGCTTCACCTCAGTGTCGTATCAGGCCTTGACCCTGCCCGATTTACCACCGCATCTATAGCGCGAACCTGCCCCCTTTTGCGAGAGTGTTTTCGCGCCCCGGGCCCCATTTGGATTTCGAGACGACGTCATGCTGCTGCTGATCGATAACTACGACAGTTTTACCTATAATCTGTACCATTATTTGGGCGAATTGGGGGTGGATGTTCAGGTCCATCGCAACGACGCTTTGAATGTGCAGGACGCCATGTCGCTGGGGGCCGATGCCATCATGTTGTCGCCAGGTCCTGCCACGCCGGACGATGCGGGCATTTGCCTGGCGCTGACCGCTGCCGCAGCTGAAACGCGCACGCCGCTGATGGGCGTGTGTCTGGGGCACCAAACCATCGGGCAAGCCTTCGGTGGCGATGTGGTGCGGTGCCACGAAATCGTGCACGGCAAAGTGGGGCGGATGCAAAACGCGGGCAAAGGCGTTTTCAAAGACCTGCCAGCAGAATTTGACGCCACGCGGTACCATTCCTTGGTGGTGGATCCCGCCACCCTGCCCGACACCCTGGAAGCCACGGCTTGGCTGGAAGACGGCACGATTATGGGCCTGCAGCACAAAACGCTGCCGATCCAGGGCGTGCAATTTCACCCCGAAAGCATCGCGTCCGAACACGGGCATCAGATGCTGCGCAATTTTCTTGATATGGCACAGGTGGCGGCATGAGCGACGCAATGAAACCCATTATCTTCGCCGCCTCTGAAGGGCCGCTGTCGCGCGCCCAAGCAGAAGAAGCGTTCACCATGCTGTTCGAAGGCACCGCCACACCTGCGCAAATGGGCGGGTTGTTGATGGCCATGCGCGCGCGCGGCGAATCTGTGGCCGAATACGCCGCCGCATCCGCCGTGATGCGCGCCAAGTGCAACGCTGTGACCGCCCCCGAAGGCGCGATGGACATTGTGGGCACCGGCGGCGACGGCATGGGCACGCTGAACATTTCCACCGCCACGGCTTTCGTGGTGGCAGGTGCCGGGGTCACGGTGGCCAAACACGGCAACCGCAATCTGTCGTCCAAATCGGGCGCTGCGGACGCGCTTGGCGTGATGGGTATCAATGTGATGGTGGGGGCCGATGTGGTGGAACGCGCCATCGCAGAGATCGGGATTGGCTTTATGATGGCCCCCATGCACCACCCGGCCATCAAACACGTGATGCCTGTACGCCAAGAATTGGGCACCAAAACCATCTTCAACATCCTGGGTCCCCTGACCAACCCCGCCGGGGTAACGCGCCAGCTGACGGGGGCGTTTGCGCCCGATTTGATTTTCCCCATGGCCGAAACGCTCAAAGAACTTGGCACGCAAAAAGCCTGGCTGGTGCACGGCAGCGACGGCACGGACGAATTGGCCATCACTGGCACCACAGCCGTGGCCGCCTTGGAAGACGGCAAGATCACATCGAAGGAAGTGCACCCGGAAGATGCAGGCCTGCCGGTACACCCCTTGGCATCCATCCTGGGGGGCACCCCGGAAGACAACGGCAAAGCGTTCCAGGCCTTGCTGGACGGCGCGCCATCGGCTTATCGCGATGCGGTTTTGCTGAACGCCGCTGCCGCTTTGGTGATCGCAGACAAGGCTGCAGACCTGAAGGAAGGCGTGGCCATGGCAGCCCAATCCATCGACAGCGGGGCAGCAAAATCCAAGGTGGCGGCTTTGGCCAAATTAACAAGCGAGGCAGCGCAATGACCGACACGATTTTGGACAAAATCAAAGCCTACAAACTTGAAGACGTGGCGGCCCGCAAGGTTGAGACGCCGTTAGAAGATGTAGAAGCCCGCGCCCACGCAGCCGACGCCCCGCGCGGGTTTGCAGATGCGCTGATCGAAGCCGCCAAGGAAGGCTATGGGCTGATCGCTGAAATCAAGAAGGCCAGCCCGTCCAAGGGTCTGATCCGCGAAGACTTCGATCCTGCGGCCCTGGCCCAGGCTTATGCTGCAGGCGGGGCTGCGTGTTTGTCAGTGCTGACCGACGCGCCGTCGTTTCAAGGCCACGATGACTTTTTGCCCCAAGCCCGCGCCGCCTGTGACCTGCCTGTGTTGCGCAAGGATTTCATCTATGATCCCTATCAGGTGGCCGAAGCCCGGGCCTTGGGGGCCGATTGCATTTTGATCATCATGGCTTCGGTCGAAGACAGCCAGGCCGCCGAATTGGAAGCCAGCGCCACAGCCTGGGGCATGGACGTGTTGATTGAAGTCCACGACGAAGCGGAATTAGAACGCGCGCACCTGCTGAAATCGCCCCTGATGGGCATCAACAACCGCAACCTGAAAACCTTTGACGTAACGCTGGACACCACCCGCCGCCTGGCGCGCATGGTGGAAGCCGAACGCATCATCGTGGGGGAATCGGGCATTCACACCCCGGCCGATTTGGCGGACTTGGCCATGTACGGCGTGCGGACGTTCTTGGTGGGCGAAAGCCTGATGCGCCAAGAAGATGTCACCACGGCCACGCGCACCTTGCTGGCCAATCCCATGCGGCCCGCAGGCGCATAAATGCCCAAACTGTCGCACATCACGGATACAGGCGATGCCCACATGGTGGATGTATCGGCCAAATCCGACACCGTGCGCGAAGCCGTGGCCGGGGCCCAGATCACGATGGACGGGGCAACATTGGCGATGATTGCAGACGGCACCGCAGCCAAAGGCGACGTGCTGGCCACGGCCCGGATCGCCGCCATTCAGGCCGCCAAAAAGACCAGCGATCTGATCCCGCTGTGCCATCCGCTGCCCCTGTCAAAGGTTGTGGTGGACTTGGAATTGGACCCCGATTTGCCGGGCGTTCGGATTGAAACCCGGGTCAAGACCACCGGCAAAACGGGCGTCGAGATGGAGGCCCTGACCGCAGCCAGCGTCGCCGCCCTGACGCTGTACGACATGCTGAAAGCCGCGCAAAAGGACATGGTGATTTCTGACATTGCGTTGCGCAGCAAAACGGGCGGCAAATCCGGCGACTGGACGCGCGGCGCATGATCACGGTCGACGCGGCGTTGGGGCACCTGTTTGCCTTGGTAACGCCCTTGCCCACCCAGACGGTGCCGCTGCGCCACGCATGTGGCCGGGTTCTGGCAGAACCCGTGTCCGCCGACCGCGACCAACCCCCTTTTGCCGCTTCCGCCATGGACGGATATGCCCTGCGCGGCGCGGAAATCCGCACAGGGGCCCGCTGGAAAGTGGTGGGGGAATCGGCGGCGGGCCACGGGTTTTCGGGCACGGTGGCGCAGGGCCAAGCCGTGCGCATTTTCACCGGCGCACCCCTGCCTGCGGGCACAGACCACGTCGTGATCCAAGAAAACGTAACGGTCCAAGGCCAGCACATCACCCTATCCGACGGACCAAATGACGCCCCCTTTGTGCGGCCCCAAGGGGCGGACTTTAAGGCCGGCACCGGTTTGCCCTGCCCCATGCGCCTGCGCCCGGCTGACATTGCGTTGCTGGCGGCCATGAACATCCCGGCTGTCCCCGTGACGCGCAAACCCATTGTGACGCTGATTCCCACGGGCGACGAACTTGTGCAGCCCGGCGAACAGCCGACCGCCACACAGATCATCGCGTCAAACACCTTTGGCCTGGCGGCGATGTTGGAAGATCACGGCGCGGATGTCCGGCTGCTTCCCATCGCCCGCGACCGCGCGTCGTCGTTGGCGCAAATTCTGAAAATGGCCGCGGGATCAGATGTGATTGTGACGATCGGGGGCGCGTCTGTGGGGGACCACGATCTGGTGGGGGCCACGGCCTTGGACCTGGGATTGCAGCAAGACTTCTACAAAGTTGCCATGCGCCCTGGCAAACCGCTGATGGCAGGACGATTTGGCCCGGCCGCATTGGTGGGACTGCCCGGAAATCCAGTGTCCGCCATGGTCTGCGGAGAGGTGTTCTTGCGCCCCATGGTGGACCGCCTGTTGGGACTGCCCGCAAAACCGCGCCAGCGCCTGACCGCCACATTGGGCCACGACGTCCCGCAAAATGGCCCGCGCGAACACTATATGCGTGCGGTGGTGGACGCGGGCACCATTACACTGTCCCCCAAACAGGACAGCGCATTGTTAACCGTGTTGCAAACCGCAAACGCCTTGGCCGTGCGCCCCCCGCATCAAGGTGCGCTGAAAGCAGGCAGCGCAATGGAATTCATCCCACTCTGATTATCCTTCGCCGAACCGGGATTTTCCTGCCAGAACGAATTTAATTTGACACAAAGTAAGAACACACATAGAACATTAACAAAACATTAAGCATTTGCAGCGATCAAGACGCGAAGGAGCAGCGCATGTTGACGCAAAAACAACTTCAGTTGTTGGACTATATCAACACCAAAACCCAAGCCAACGGGGTGTCCCCGTCCTTTGATGAAATGAAGGAAGCGTTGGATCTGCGGTCGAAATCGGGCATCCACCGCTTGATCACCGCCTTGGAAGAACGCGGGTTTATTCGCCGACTGGCGCACCGCGCCCGGGCGATTGAGATTTTGAAAATGCCCGAAGCCCTGTCGGGGGGCGACACTAAGCGCGGCTTTGAACCCCGCGTGATTGAAGGGTCCAAACCATCGCGCCCATCGGGGGCCATTGATCTGGACACCGGCGATATCGGCACCGTCAAAATGATGGGGCGCATCGCAGCAGGTGTGCCGATTTCGGCCATTGCTGATTACAGCCGCGACATCCCGGTGCCCGGTAATATGCTGGGGGGCAAAGGCGAACACTATGCCCTGGAAGTCAAAGGCGATTCGATGATCGAAGCCGGCATCAATGACGGCGACGTGGTGGTGATCCGCGAAACCCACGATGCCATGAACGGCGAAATCGTGGTGGCCGTGGTGGAAGGCGAAGAAGCCACACTGAAACGGTTGCGCAAGAACGGCGATTCCATTGCGCTTGAAGCGGCCAACCCCGCCTATGAAACGCGGGTGTTCAACCGCGATCAGGTGGAAGTGCGCGGCAAATTGGTGGGGTTGATCCGCACCTATTGATGGGCAAACCAACCGTTGCGCCGCACGCGGCGGTCATTCCATAGACGACGGCCCGACACATCGCGGGCCGTTTTCCATTTCAGGGTGCCGTCCGGTTGCAGATACCCAGCCCACGCACCGGTCCAAGACAGCTTGCGCAAATCAAGAACATCGCACCGCGCAGGCCGCACCCAATCCGCCACCACAGCGAACGGCGCGGTGCAGTCGGGGGGGCCTGGGGGTAATTCCTTCAATATTCGCACGTGATCAACAGCGCCGGTGCGGCGAAATGCACGCTGCTGGCTGGACACGTCGCCGTCGTTTTCCAACCAAACACGGGCCACGAACCCCTGCCCCTTTTCCCGCGACACATGGCGGCCTTGGGGGGTCATGGTGCCCACAAGCTTGGCACTGTCTGAAATCAGGACATGGGGTCGATCAGCCTGCGCCCAAATCCAGGCCCCGATCAGGAAAACGGCCACACCCACAGCCCGGCTGCGCCCCACCAGGATCAGGGCTGCGGTAAATCCCACCGCTAAAATGGACAGAACCCCTGGCGGCGGCGATTTGATCATGGTGAAGGACCCGTCCCAGGCCACCACCACCTGGGCCACCGCTATGATCCAGCGCAGGCCCCAATCCGCCACCCACAGCCCCACGCCTTCCAAACCCAACGGCGCCCCGGCCAGCGCCAGCAAGATCCCCGGCATCACAACCGTCCCCATCAATGGCACCGCCAGCACATTGGCCACGATACCGTAGTGCGGCCACATGTTGAAATGCGCGGCTGCAAAGGGGGCCGTGGCCAAGCCCGCAAACCCCGCACTGGCAATGGAATAGACCAACCACCGCAGCGGCCCTGGAAGCCGCCCGACCCCTGTTTTCTGCAGCGCCTGAAACCCCACAATCAGTGCCGCCGTGGCCGCAAACGACATTTGAAATCCAGGTGACAGCAAGGCATGGGGCCGCAGCAACAGCACCACCCACATTGCCGCCGCCACGGACCGCAAGCTAAGCGCGCGGCGGTTCACCAAAATCGCCACAAAGGCCACAGCCGCCATCACAAAGGCGCGTTCTGTGGCGATGCTTTGCCCCGACACCACCAGATACACCGCGCCTGCGCCCAAAGCAGCAAGGGCCGCCGCTGGTTTGACGTGCCCCTGGACCGCCAGGGTGGTGTTCAAGGCCAGAACTGCGCGCAAGCAAAAGAAAATAATCGCCGTCAGCAGCCCCATATGCAGGCCGGAAATCGCCAAAAGATGGGCAAGGTTGGCTTTGCGCAAAACATCCTGCGTGGCCTCGTCCAAGCTGTGACGCAGACCAACGGTGATGGCGGTGGCGATGCCCGCGGTTTCGGCGCGCATTTTGTCTTGCAATGCATCCGCGATGGCATGTCGCAGCCGTTCGATGCGGGCGGCCAAGGGACGATCGGTTGGATCATCCCACAGCACCGGCGGGGCCCGGGCGTATCCCACAGCCCCCAACTGCAAAAACCAAGCGTGCCGCTGAAAATCAAAACCGCCCGGTTCTGCGGGGCGCGGCGGCGGGGACAAATGCGCCGTGATTTGAATGGTTTGACCGATCTGCGGCACCCAATCACCAGGTTTGGAAACGGACACACGAACGCGATTTGGGCGCGGGCCGTCCACGGCCGGCAGATGCGCCTGTTTCAACCAAAGCCGCAGATTGCCCGATGCGGATGTGTCGCGCGCATACACCACGCCCATCACAGGGCCGTAGGTGCGCTTTTCCAACACAGGCGCGCTGACCCATTGGGACCGAAGCGCCGCCCACGACACCCCCAACGCCACAAGCACACAGCAGTTCACGCCAAGACGCCAAGACCCGGACATCCAGAATGCTGAAACAAACAAGGCAAACGCCGTCGCTGCCAGCGCCGCCACAACGCCCAAAGATGGTTCTTGCTTAAGGGCAAAAAACACGCCGATGCCCGTGGCGAAAAACACCGGGGCCCAGACAAACCGCCGGGTCGTTTGGCGCAGAATCCCTGCTGCCAGGTGGTGCCACAGCTGCACTTGTGTCTGCCCCCGAAAAGAACGTACTGACGCGCTTAAATTGCAGTTCGAAGTCTTGCCGAAAGGTTAACGCCTATGACCACGCCCGTTGTCACCCGCTTCGCCCCATCGCCCACGGGCACCTTGCACATCGGCGGGGCGCGCACGGCCCTGTTCAACTGGCTGTTTGCCCGCGGACGCGGCGGCAAATTTCTGCTGCGCATCGAAGACACCGACAAGGCCCGGTCCACCGCGGATGCCACCGCAGCAATCTACAAAGGCTTGGATTGGTTGGGCTTGGATCACGACGGCGATGCCGTCAGCCAAGCCAGCCGCGCGGACCGCCACGCCGAAGTGGCGCACCAGATGTTGGCTGCGGGCCATGCCTACAAGTGCTTTGCCACCCAGGACGAAATCACGGCCTTTCGCGAAGCCGCGCGGGCAGAAAAACGATCCACCCTTTTTGCATCACCCTGGCGCGACGCCGATCCCAGCACCCATCCGGACGCGCCATATGTCGTGCGTCTGCGTGCGCCGCAGAACGGCGAAACAATCATTGAAGATAAAGTTCAAGGCGATGTGACGATCCGAAACGACCAGTTGGACGACATGGTTCTTTTACGGTCCGACGGGTCGCCGGTCTATATGCTGGCGGTGGTGGTGGATGATCACGACATGGGGGTGACCCATGTGATCCGCGGCGATGATCACCTGAACAACGCGGCGCGCCAAATGCAGATATATCACGCCATGGCGTGGCCCTTGCCCATCTATGCCCACATTCCGCTGATCCACGGGCCCGACGGCAAGAAAATGTCCAAACGCCACGGGGCGACGGGCGTCGAAGACTATCAGGCGATGGGATATCCGGCCGCTGGCATGCGCAATTATCTGGCCCGCCTGGGTTGGAGTCACGGCGACGATGAATTCTTCACTGACGCCCAAGCCCAAGACTGGTTTGGGTTGGACGGAATCGGCAAAAGCCCGGCGCGGTTCGATTTCAAAAAGCTGGAAAACCTGTGCGGGCAACACATCGCCGCCATGGACGATGCCGAAATGGTGGCAAACGTCGCGGATTTTCTTGCTGCGTACGCGAATGATCCCCTTTCGCAGACGAAACGCGAAAAATTGAATACCGCCGCATACTGTTTGAAAGAACGCGCGAAGACTTATCCCGAACTCATTGAAAAAGCGGCATTTATCTTACGGGATCGACCCATTTCACCAGACGAAAAGGCGGCAAAATCCCTGTCTGACGACGCCAAATCCCTGGTGGCCGAATTGACGCCGCACCTGCAAAATGTTAGCTGGACGCGAGACGCACTTGAGGGGATTATGGCGTCCTTTGCAGAGGACCACGGAACCAAATTTGGCAAGCTTGCCGCACCGCTTCGGGCCGCGTTGGCCGGGGCTGCGGTGACGCCCAGTGTCTTTGACATGATGTTGGTTTTGGGACGTGACGAAACGGTCGCTCGGCTGAAGGACATCTCCCCTTCCTAGACACCAAGCGCTTGGGACACCTGTCGTGGGCGCGCCGAACCATGACGGGGAACCACATGTCTGACGCCAAGAAAACCGCCACGCTGACTTTGGATGGCACGTCCTATGAACTGCCAGTGATGTCCCCGTCTGCTGGCCCAGACGTTGTCGATATCCGCAAACTTTACGCGCAAGCCAAGGTGTTCACCTATGATCCTGGCTTCACATCCACTGCGGCGTGCGACAGCGAAATCACCTTCATTGACGGCGGCAAAGGGGAGCTGTTGCACCGCGGCTATCCCATCGACCAGCTGGCCGAAAAATCCCACTATTTGGAAGTGTGTTACCTGCTGCTGTACGGTGATTTGCCGGGTGCCAAGCAGTTGGAAGAATTCGAAAGATTGGTGACCTATCACACCATGCTGCACGAACAGATGGTCTATTTTTATCGCGGGTTCCGTCGTGACGCCCACCCCATGGCCATTATGACAGGTGTCGTGGGGGCCATGTCTGCGTTTTACCACGACAGCACCGACATCCACGATGAACACGCGCGCGAAGTGGCCACGATCCGGTTGATCGCCAAAATGCCCACCATTGCCGCTTGGGCGTACAAGTTTTCCATCGGCCAGCCGTTCGTGTACCCGCGCAACGACCTGGATTATGCGTCGAATTTCTTGCGTATGTGTTTTGCGGTGCCTGCGGAAGATTACGAAGTGAACCCGATTTTGGCGCGCGCCATGGACCGGATTTTCACGCTGCACGCCGATCACGAACAAAACGCATCCACGTCCACTGTGCGTCTGGCGTCATCGTCCGGGGCGAACCCCTTTGCGTGTATCGCCGCTGGCATTGCCTGTTTGTGGGGCCCAGCCCACGGCGGTGCGAACCAAGCCACATTGGAAATGCTGCGCGAAATCGGCACGGTGGACCGGATCCCTGAATTCATCGCCCGGGCCAAGGACAAAGACGATCCGTTCCGCCTGATGGGCTTCGGGCACCGGGTGTACAAAAACTTTGACCCCCGCGCGAAGGTGATGAAGCAGTCCGCTGACGAAGTATTGGAACTGCTGGGGGTGGACAACAATCCCACCCTGCAAGTGGCCAAAGCTTTGGAAGAAGCGGCGTTGTCTGACCCATATTTCGCGGATCGCAAGCTGTTTCCCAACGTCGATTTTTATTCTGGCATCATTTTGGAAGCGATGGGATTTCCCACATCGATGTTCACGCCGATCTTCGCATTGTCGCGCACGGTCGGTTGGATTTCGCAGTGGAAAGAGATGATCAGCGATCCAGCCATGAAGATTGGACGTCCACGACAACTGTACTGCGGCGCCACAATGCGAGACTATGTGGATATCGAAAAACGCTGAAAATTGCGGCATCCGCGGCAGAAGGGCGGCACATTATTGACCTGAAGCGACCGAATCAAACGCCTGATTTAGGGGGAATACTGGGGCGGATTGCGCATTTTCAGCTGTGTTTTTAAGGGTTTGTTAAAATTTTGAAGCAAATTCGCGCAGAAATCCGCCTACGCAGCAAAATTGGGCAACATAGTGTTGTATCAGGGGCGTCCGCGGGGTTAGTTTGCGTCAACGGTTTCAAACTGTGGAGTGCGTAACGTGGAAATGATGCTGATCCTGCCCTGGTTGTTGGGCTCGGGCGTCACCACCGCTGCGATAGGCGATGATGAGGGTGCGGTCGATCAAGACCTGCTGGCCCAAGACATTGCGCCTGACGTGCCCGCAGAAGATGAAATCACCGGCGACTTCATCCAAGACTATATCTCAGCCGAAACGGTTTTGTCTGACGAAGGCGATGGCGAAAGCGTTGCTTGGCAAGATGTGGTGATTGGGTTCGCAAGCGACGATGATCTGTCGGGCGGCGCCGGAACTGACTTGTTGAATAAAGCGGCTTCTGAATTCGACTTCTGGGATCGGCTTGAAGCATCTGCAGATGCTGGGGCGTCCGCGCTGGCGACTGCAGTGTCAGAAGATTTGGATTTGCTGTTTGCTGATATCACAGAAAACTTTGAAGCACCGGCTGCAGACATTCAGAACATCGTCGACGCTGACGCCTTTGACGGTGTGGCCGACATTGCCGCACCCATCCAAACCGTGTCCGAAGCCGTCGCACCTTTGTTGACGGACGTCTTCGAAGTGGCTGTTGAAGAAGCGGCCGTGGCAGTAGAAGACACTGTCGAAGACGCAGAAGGCCAGCTTGGGGACGCCGGTGGTGCAATCGCTGAAGCGGGTGAAGCGATCGGAGAAACGGTGATTGATGCTGATGCATCGGTGGCCGAAACTTTGTCCAACACGTTGGGCATTCTTTATGACACGTTTGACGGCAACCCGTTTGAAGGGGCGCAAACCACAGCTGCTTTGGCGGCCGAGATTGCTTCGGACGCTTCGGCTGATGCGGACACCATCGTTCAGTCGGAAATTGCTTCAGCCATCGCATCAGGGGATGCGCAAACCATCGAAATGATCCAAGATTTCGTGGCAGGTGAAGATGTGATCTTGGTGGAATATGCCGGGGCCAATGAACCGGTCATTGGCCTTGAAGATGACGGCGCTGGCAATGCGCGGATCGTGGTGGATGGGCGTCAGGTGGCGGTTGTTGCTGCGGCTGCGGCCATGGTCACCCAGAACGATATTCAAGCCGTGCGCATGGATATCGAAGCCGAGCGGGCGTAAAACACGAAACCACTTTAGTGATGTGACGCTTTGGGGCCGCTGTTTTTCAGCGGCCTTCGAATTTTGCGGGCCGCTTTTCCAGGAATGCCGTCACCCCTTCTTGGAAATCACGCGTGGTGCCGCACTGCCCTTGCATCTGCGCTTCGGCATCCAATTGGGCATTGCGGTCGGTTTCAAAGGAAGATCGCAAGGCAGATTTGATTTTTTGATACGCCAAAGTTGGGCCGTCCGCCAAGGTGGCCGCCCGCGCCCGCCAGGTTCGGTCAAAGTCTGCGTCGGACACCGCTTCCCAAATCATGCCCATGGCATCCGCGTCGCGGGCTGATATTTTATCCGCGAACAAAGCCGCCCCCATGGCTTTGGCCAAACCAACGCCCCGGGGCAAAACATGTGTCCCACCGGCATCCGGCATCAAACCGATCCGGGTGAAGGCCTGCAGGAAGTAAGCGCTGTGCGCCGCCACCACCACGTCTGCGGCCAGCGCAAGATTGCACCCTGCCCCCGCTGCTGCCCCGTTCACGGCGGCAATCGTGGGCACAGGGCAGTCTGAAATCGCGTCCAATATCGGGCGATATTCATCGCGTAACAACCGTTCCAGATCAATGTTTGCCGCGTCAGTTTGGTTGCCCAAATCCTGACCCGAACAAAAGGCACGTCCAGCCCCGGTCAGAACAACCACGCGCGCACCGTCCCTTGGGGCCTTGGGCAAGGCATGGGCCAGTTCTGCCCGCATTTGCGTGTTTATGGCATTCAATTGTTTGGGGCGGTTCAACGTGATGACCGCGACCCGGTCCGTCAGATCGTAAGAAATGGTGTCATAGTTCATTTCGGTCTGTGGTCCTTTGATCTGTGGGGCCTAACAGCGATTGCAGCGCCGCTTCTTCGGACGAACTTAGCCCTTGTCGATTGGGGTCAGGTCTTGTTGCACCGCGCTGCACCAACCACAAGCCCAGCAACGTTAAGATCAACAGGACGGGCCCCGCAAGCCAAAGCACCAAATTGGCCCCCCGACCGTTCGGGCGCAGCAAAACGTATTCGCCGTATCGCGCCACCACATAGTCCACCACTTCGGTGTCCGTGTCCCCCGCCACCAGCCGTTCACGCACCAAAAGGCGCAGATCACGCGCGATGTCGGCATTGGATTCGTCGATGGCTTCGTTGCGGCACTGCAAGCACCGCAGGCTTTTGGAAATTGTCCGCGCACGGTCTTCCAAAATTGGATCGTCCAGAACCTCGCCCGGTTCGACAGCCCAGGTGGCCGTGGCCAAAACAAATGCCACCAAAAATGCCGCAAGCCGCTTCATGCCAGCCGCCGCGCGCCCGCGGCCATGCGATGGCGGCGATCAAACAAGGACAGCAGCGCCCCCAAAGCCATGATGATGCACCCGCCCCAAATCCAATTGGCGAAGGGCTTTATGAAGCTGCGCACAGCCCAACCGCCGCCTGGTTGCGCGTCGCCGATCACGACATAGATGTCGCGCCAAAATCCGTTCAAAATTGCGGCCTCGGTCGTGGGCATCGCGGCCACGGGATAAAATCTGCGTTCAGCCACAATGGGGTTTTGCACCACGCCATTGACCCGCACCAAGAATGTGGCGCTTTCAGAGAAGAAGTTTGGCCCTTCGACATTTTCAACTTTGCGCAGTTCCACTTCGAACCCGCCGATGCGCGCGGTGTCGCCTTGGGCCATCACGCGCACGTCTTCCACTTCCCAAGCGGTCAGCGCCGCAACTGCAAAAATGGTCACGCCCAAACCCGCGTGGGCCGTGGCTTTGCCCCAGTCCGCCAAAGGCAACCGCCCCAACCGGGACACACGCCCGCCCGCGCGGGTGAAAATTTCCGTGACTGCGCCCGCCACCAACCAAGCCCCCAAGGCCAATCCGATGGGCCCCAGCAACGACTGCGTGGTTTGCAAAGCCCAAGCCAGCCCCAACAAGGCCGCAGCCAATGTGAATGCTGGGGTCAGCCGACGCAGGGTTTTGCCAAGGGTGGCGCGCTTCCACGGGATTGCCGATCCCACAGGAAGGATCACCGCCAAGGCCACCATGAAGGGCGTGAACGCGGCATCAAAAAACGGTGGCCCCACGGACAATCGTCGGTCGAACAGCATTTCCGCCACAAGCGGCCAGATGGTGCCGACGAACACCACAAAGCACGAAATCGCCAACAATACGTTGTTGGCCACCAAAGCACTTTCGCGGCTGATCAGGGAAAATACGCCGCGCGTTTCCAAGGCTGTGGCGCGCCAAGCAAACAGCACCAAGGCCCCGCCCACGAAGATGCACAAGATCAGCAAGATCCACACGCCGCGTTCAGGATCATTGGCGAAGGCGTGCACCGACGTCAGGACGCCGGACCGCACAATGAAGGTGCCCACCAAGGAAAAGGCAAAGGCCAAGATCGCCAGCAAAATGGTCCAGGCTTTCAACAACTCTCGCTTTTCGACGACGATTGCCGAATGCAGCAATGCAGCGGCAATCAGCCACGGCATGAAGCTGGCATTTTCTACGGGGTCCCAAAACCAGAACCCGCCCCAGCCCAATTCATAGTACGCCCACCAACTGCCCAGCCCGATCCCGATGGTCAAAAACAGCCAGGCTGCCAGGGTCCATGGCCGCACCCACCGGCCCCACGCCGCGTCAACACGCCCTTCCAAAAGGGCGGCAATGGCAAAGGAAAAGGTGATCGAAAGACCAACGTACCCAAGATAAAGGAACGGCGGATGCAGTGCCAAACCGATGTCCTGCAACAAGGGGTTCAGGCCCGCCCCGTCAAAGGGCGCAACGGGCAACCGTTCAAATGGATTGGACGTCCACAAGATGAAGGCCAAGAACGCCGTGGTGACTGCGCTTTGCACCCCCAAAACACGGGCGCGCAATGTGGCAGGCAAGGTGCTGCCCAAGACGGCCACCGCCGCTGCAAACAGCGTCAAAATCAGCACCCACAATAGCAGCGATCCTTCATGGTTGCCCCAAACCCCCGCCACCTTATAGATCATCGGCTTCAGCGTGTGGGAATTGACCGCCACGATGCGCAGGGAGAAGTCTGATGTGACAAAGGCCAGCGTAAGAACGCCAAAGGCAAAGGCCACCAAGGCCAATTGCCCCAAAGCCGAAACCGCCCCGAAGTCCATCCAAGACCGCCGCAAAGTTGCTGCCCCAATCAATGGAACGACGCAGCCCGTGACGGCCAAAAAAAACGCCAAGACCAGGCCAAAATGGGCGGTTTCAATCCACATGGAGGGGATATATCGCGCAACGGTTCTGGGGGAAACCATAAGCCATCGCGCGAAAGGTCACAGGGGCATGATCACCCGCGGTGGTGTTTCCAGCGCCGCCAGTCGTCCAAGGCGGCATTGTCGGACGCGGGCGGGTGAAACTCTTCCGTTTTTGGTTCAGTGGCTTGGGGGATGATGGGTGACGCCACAGGGGCGACCTGGCCCGCCAAAGCGCGCTGAAATTCCTGCGCCTTTAACTGATGGCGCGCGCCGAAATAAAAGCTGACCACCGCCCCAAGCAACCACCAAAGCGGTTCTGGCACCGCCGCCAATCCCACCATGCGGGCGCTGAACCAATCGGGATCCACCATGGCAGTGCCCAACAGCGCCAGGGTGCCCAAGGCCATGGCCGGGCGGGGCAAACGGTTGATGCCGTCAATGAACCTGTCAAACACGCCACGGCGTTCATGTTGGAATTCGGATGAAAACTGCATCAAAGCCGCCGCATGGGCATCGGCTGCGCGAACCGCAGACCCTTCTGCATTTTCACGAAACACTTCCACTACGTCGACAAGATCGGTCCGGCCCCCGCCAAAAACCAAACTGAAAATTCGGTCCACTATGCCCATGACGCAGTCCTTTCGCGGTGATCTTCCAAGCTGAGGTGATATTTCGCGGCGATGAATTCTTCGGCCCGCACGATCCATCCCCCTTTGCCCCCGTTGCGGCGGCGGGCGTATTTGCGGGATTTGGGGCGTTTGTCCGCCAGTCTGTAGTAATAATTGCGCCGCGCGATACCGTAGGCATCGGCCAAATGATGGGGGGCATCGACCGCTGCTTGCCGCGCCGCACCAAGGGTCAGTGGCCCCAATGCGCCGTCCACCCGCAAAGTATGCCCCATATCGTTGAGAAGCCGTTGCAAAATCCGCACCGCATGGGTGCCCGCGTTCACTTGCATGTCAAAGACGGACGCTTGCAGAACGGCTGGCAGCTTGGCCAAGCCTGGACCGTCGAAATAGTGGCGAATGAAAATGTCCACGGCTTTGGTTTGCGACAACTGGCGCACGTCGGTCACGTCCACATCGCCGTCCCCGTCCACATCGACGCCCAAACGCCGCATCGTACCGATGGTGACCCCGTGGTTTGTGGCCCCGCCCGGATCATCTGGGTCGTTCACAAACCCGCCTTCCCGACGGACAATCGCTTCGGCAATCTGCCTGACACTTTGCATGGTGCGCCCTCACTTAATCTGTGTGGGCTAAAAATGATCGTCGCCGTCTAAGAAGGCATTAATCAACCGTTCGGTGGTTGGTACACGCCCTGTTCTTTTAAAGCGTCAATCACTTCGGCAGGCATGTATGTCTCGTCGTGTTTGGCCAAGATTTCCGTGGCCAAAAACACTCCATTCTCATAGCGCCCCGTGGCCACGGTGCCTTGCCCTTCTTCGAACAAATCCGGGGGAATGTCGTCGCCAACATAGTGCACGGGCACCACCCCTGCCCCGTCGGTGACCGCAAAAAAGAACCGCACGCCTGCGTCGGGTTTGATGCTGTCTTCCACCACCAATCCACCGATGCGAAACACCTCGGTGGCGGCGGGGGGATTGTCCAGCACCTGGGTCGGTGATCGGAACAGGTTGATCCCGTCGCGCAAGGCATATCCCACCAGCGCCGTGGTCAAAGCCAGGCAGATCACGGAAAGGGTGATGATCTGGATGCGCCGTTGTTTTTTCAGCCCGCGCATCAGGGGAAAACCGGGGCAGCCATCAAGCCAAGGGTTTCGTCCAATCCCAACATCAGGTTCGCATTTTGCAGGGCTTGGCCAGACGATCCTTTGGTCAGATTGTCCAACGCCGCGATCACGATGGTGCGCCCAGGGATCCGGTCCGCCACCACGCCGATGTGGCAAAAATTCGATCCGCGCACGTGGCGGGTGCTGGGGTGTTCCCCAAAGGGCAGAACTTCCAAAAACGGCTCTGATCCATAGGCTTGGTGCAACGTGTCATGCACCTGTGCCGCATCCCCTTTGACATACACCGTCGCCAATATACCGCGGTTGGCCGGGATCAAATGGGGGGTGAATTGCACCTGAACAGGCCGGCCCGCCAGCAAGGAAAATTCCTGATCGAATTCCCCCAAGTGACGGTGCGTGCCCCCGACGGCATAGGCATGACCGCCTTCCGACAATTCCGCGTGCAGCAGGTTTTCTTTCAGCGACCGCCCTGCCCCGGACACGCCGGTTTTCAGATCGATGATGATGTCGTCCACATCAATCACACCGGCGGTGATCAGCGGGCGCAAGGCATACTGCCCCGTGGCCGCATTGCATCCTGTTCCCGCAACCAATCGGGCCGCGGCAATGTCGTCGCGGTAAAATTCTGTCAGGCCGTACACCGCTTGTTTTTGCAGATCCTGTGCATCGTGGTCTTTGCCGTACCACTTGGCATAGGTGGCAGTGTCGCGCAGACGAAAATCGGCCGACAGGTCCACCACCTTCACATGGTCGGGCAAGGTTTTGATCACAGCCTGGGACGTGGCGTGGGGCAATCCGCAAAACACCAGGTCAATGTCCGTGAAATCAAGCGCGTCGATCTTTTGCAGAACGGGCAAATCCAGGTGGCGCAAATGGGGAAACACAGCGCCCATGGGCTGGCCCGCTTTGCGGTCCGCAGACAAAGCGGCCATGCGCAAATCAGGATGCCCCGCGATCAGGCGCACCAATTCCGCGCCCGTGTATCCGCTTGCCCCCAAGATTGCGATGTTATGTGCCATTGTGCATCCTTCCGTCCGTGCCAAGGCATATGGACGTGAAATGCGCAAAGTTCAACGTGGCTTAGGCCGCTTCAAACACCACGCCGCGCTTTAAAAACTGCGTGGCCCGGGCGGACACTTTGGCCGGATCGCCCGTGGTCAAAAACTTTGACTGGGTGCCTTGTCCGATCTTGTCGGGGTGTCGGCCCAGATAATCGGCCAGGCTGTCGGCCACCAAATCGGCTTGGGAATAAACTTTGACCCCAGGCCCCAATGCATCTTGAAACACATCGGCCAAAAGCGGGTAATGCGTGCACCCCAAGATGGCCGCCTGTGGGTCGGGCATTTTGCGCTTCAAGGCGTCCACATGGGACCGCACCAACGCCTCTGCCAGGATCAAATCGCCGTCTTCGATGGCATCCACCAATCCACCGCAGGCTTGGGCCTCCACGTCCACACCGATGGCGCGAAAGGCCAATTCGCGCTGAAACGCGCGGCTGGACACAGTCGCCGGGGTGGCAAACAAGGCCACGTGGTTCACGGCCACTTCGCGGGGGGGCGAATTGTCGCCCCAGCCCCGCTCGCTCAGCGCTTCGATCATGGGCACGAAAACCCCCAACACACGTTTGTCCTGCGGCACCCAAGATTCTTGCATCCGCCGCAGCGCCGCGGCAGACGCCGTGTTGCAGGCCAAAATCGCAAGATCGCATCCGTGATCCCAAAACCGCCCAACCGCCTGGGTCGTCAATCGGTACACGTCATCGGGCGACCGCACACCGTAAGGCGCGTTGGCATTGTCGCCCAAATACACAAAGTCCACGTCCGGCAGGCGGCGGGCCGCGGCTTCCAGCACAGTCAGACCACCCAAACCACTGTCAAAAATGCCGACTGCCATGGCTTATCCTTTGTACCGCGCCTCAAACTCGTGCCCCAACACGTCGGGTTGGATGGCATCTGGGCACAGGCTATAGGTCTGTTGCCGCAAAAAGGCCATCACCTGTTGCGCGGTGGCATGGTGTGCAAGGGCCGCGCGCGGGATCGGTTGCCCCACCACGATGTCCACGGTTTGGTCGGTTTTCTTGCGAAATTCACGGATCAACAGCCCCATGCGCAGGCTGGAATGCAAATGGCTGGCAATCTGAAACAGCCGCGAATTGCGTCCCACAAAGAAGATGGGCACCACGACGGCATCGCTTTTCATCACCATCTTCGCCGTAAAATTCCGCCACACCGGGTCCATGGGCAACCCCAAAGGCGTGGCGGCGGTGGACACTGTCCCGCCGGGAAATATCCCCACGGCCCCGCCCTGGCCCAGATATGACAAGGCCGCTTTGCGGGTCTGCATGTTGGTGCGCAGGCCGTCCTTCGTTTCGTCAAACGATATGGGCAGGATGACGCGGTTGATGTCTTCGGCCCTTTGGAAAACGCGGTGGGCCACGATGCGAAAATCACCGCGCACCTGGGACAGGATGTGGCCCATCATCAACCCATCCAAAATGCCAAACGGATGGTTCGACACCACCACCAGCGGGCCAGATGTGGGGATATGGTGCAGCCCGCCCGCCACGACGTTCAACCGGATGCCGTACCGTTCACACATGACCTGCCAAAAATCCTGGCCCTGCTGAACCTGATCTTCATAGCCGCGCGCACGTTTGATCAATCCCACCCGGCCGCTGGCGTTTTCCATCAGCCGGATGAATCCGCGTCCGGCCCGGGTTTGGGCGGCGTTGGCATAAGTTATATCGCGCGCAGCAGAAGGCATTGTCTGTGTCATGTCCGTGCAGAACCTGAAATCGCCGCCACATTCAACACCAAGGGCGGCGTGTCACGGTCCCGTTACAGTGCCACCCAAGCCAGTTTTCAACCCGGCGCCGTTAGGCCCCAGCCCGCTTGCGCACAGGTTCGGCCAACTGCGCCAACATATCCATGCGCTTGATTTCAGCTGCTTCCATCGCGGCCATTTTCACGGGGCCAAACCCGCGAATATCATCGGGGATCGCGGCAAATTCGGCCCATTCATCGTGACGCTTGGGGTCGTAATTCTGCAAAATCAGCCCCATGTCGTTCTGGTATTGCTTGATCAAATTGCGTTCCCTGCGCCGTTCCTTGGTATAGCCGAACACATCAAACGGCGTTTCGCGCAGGAACCGCAAGCGCGCCAACAGCGGGGCCAACACCATGAACCCCTTGCCGAACGCGCGTTTCTTGGGCCGCCCGTCGGGGCCCGTCTTGCTGAACAGCGGCGGGGCCAGGTGGTACTTCAATTTGAAATCCCCATCGAACACGTCCGCCACTTGGGCTTGGGTGCCCGTTAACAGCCGCGCCACCTCATATTCGTCTTTGTACGTCAGAAGTTTCACCAACGACGCACCCATCACTGGGGCCAAGGGGTGGTCTTTGGCCTTTTCCATGGCTTTGTCGAATTTCGACACCCGGCGGCTGCCGTAGTTGGTCAACGCAGTGCGCCAAGCCGCAGCCGTCACGCCAATTTCAGCCACGGGGGCCGGATCCAGCAGGCGGTTCACCCCTTGCGGGCTCAGCTGGAAATACCGCCCCAACCGGAACGCCTTTTGATTTTCTTCCACCTTCGCCCCGTTCAGGGCAATGGCGCGCAAAATCGCGTCTTCGGTCAAGGGGATCAGCCCCGCTTGGAACGCCGCGCCAAACAAGATCATATTGGCATAGACGCTGTCCCCCAAGGTCGTTTCCGCCAGCCGTGTCGCATCCAAAAACGCCACATCTGCGCCGACGCGATTTTCCAGCGCCACCTGAAGGTCTTGTCCTGGAATGGCAAAGCTTCGGTCGCGGGCAAAATCGCCGGTGATCATCTCGAACCGGTTCACAACGGCGCGGGTGCGTCCCTTGCCCAACAACGCCAGGGTGTCGCGTTGGGCCGATACCACAAGATCCCCCCCAATCAGGGCATCGCATTCTTCAAGCGCGACGCGGATCGCACTGATATCGCTGGGGTTTTCTGCCAAACGACAGTGGATATGTACGGCGCCACCCTTTTGGGCCAGGCCCGCCATTTCCATCATGCCAGCCCCTTTGCCATCCAGATGCGCGGCCATGGCCAGCACGGCACCGATGGTCACAACGCCCGTGCCCCCCACGCCCGTGATCACCACGTTGTGGGTGCCTGAAATCGCAGGCACGTCAGGATCAGGCAGGTCTGGAATGTCCACATCCACGCCCGCGCGTTGTTTCAACGCACCGCCTTCCACGGTGACAAAGGATGGGCAAAAGCCTTGGATGCAGCTGAAGTCTTTGTTGCACGACGACTGGTCGATCTGGCGTTTGCGGCCCAATGGCGTGTCCAGCGGCATGATCGACACGCAGTTGGACTGCACCCCGCAATCACCGCAGCCTTCGCAGATGTCGGGGTTGATGAAGATGCGCTTTTTGGGGTCTGGAAAGTCGCCGCGTTTGCGACGTCTGCGCTTTTCGGCGGCGCAAGTTTGGGCATAGACGATGACAGACACACCGCCGTGTTTGGCAAAATCGGTTTGCACCGCCGTCAGCGCGCTGCGCGGATGGACGGCGACACCGGGCGGCACCGCTGCTTTGTTGGGGGGTTCTTTTTCGTCGTGCACCAGGGCGATTTTTTCAACGCCCAAGGCCTGAACTTCGGCGCAAATTTGTTCCGCCGTCAAACCGCCATCGTTGCGTTGCCCCCCTGTCATGGCCACGGCATCGTTGAACAATATCTTGTAAGTGATTGACGTACCGGACAAAAGTGCGGCCCGGATGGCTTGGACGCCTGAATGATTGTACGTCCCGTCGCCCAAGTTCTGAAACACGTGGTCGCGGTTTGAAAATGCGGATTCCCCGATCCAGTTTGCCCCTTCGCCGCCCATATGGGTGAAGCCCACGGTTTCGCGGTCCATCCACTGGACCATGTAGTGGCACCCGATACCGGCATAGGCGCGGCTGCCATCGGGGACTTTGGTGGATGAATTGTGGGGGCATCCTGAACAGAAATAAGGGATTCGGGTGGCCAAATCCGGCGCTTGGTCGTTGGCCCGGTCCGCGCCTAAGGCCGCCACAGCCGCAGACAGCTGGTCCGAACCCCGCCCTTCTGCGTCCAACACCGCGCCGATTTTGCGGGCGATGCCGACGGGTTCCAAGGCGTATTGGTCAGGAAATAGAATGGACCCATCCAACCCTTTGCCGCCCACAACCCGCACGGACCCGCGCTGATTGAACAGCACTTCTTTGATTTGGGCTTCGATCAACTTGCGCTTTTCTTCCACCACAACGATCAGGTCCAGCCCATCAGCCCATTCCAAGAAACCCTTGGTTTCCAAAGGCCAGGTCATCGCCACCTTATAAGTCGTCAGGCCCAACACTTCGGCCCGGGTGTCATCGATCCCCAGAAGCGACATCGCGTGGGTCAAATCCAGCCAGTTTTTGCCCGCCGCCACAAAACCGATCTTGGCCCCCGCCCGTCCGGCAACGCGCTTGTCCAGCTTGTTGGCATAGGCAAAGGCTTCGACGGCATAGCGCTTGTATTCGATCATCCGCGCTTCTTGGGCTTGGGGCGTGTCAGCCAAACGAATGTTCAATCCGCCCGGCGGCATGGCAAAGTCCGGGGTCTTGAAGTCCAGCCGGAACGGATCGCCATTCACCACCGAAGTGGCTTCCACTGTGTCTTTCAAACACTTCAGCCCCACCCAGACCCCGGCATAGCGCGACAGGGCATACCCCGTAAGACCCAGGTCCAAAATCTCTTGCACGCCGGCGGGGGACATGACGGGCATATAACTGTCCAGCATGGTGAATTCGGACTGATGCAACGTTGTGGAACTTTCGCCCGTGTGGTCGTCGCCCAGGGCGGCCAAGACGCCCCCATGGGGCGATGTACCGGCGAAATTGGCGTGGCGAAACACGTCGCCGGATCGGTCGACGCCGGGACCTTTGCCGTACCACATCCCGAACACGCCGTCGTATTTGCCTTCGCCGCGCAATTCGGCCTGTTGCGTGCCCCACAGTGCTGTGGCGGCCAAGTCTTCGTTCAGTCCTTCTTGAAATGTGACGTTGGCCGCATCCAATGCCCGCTTGGACCGCTGCATTTGAAAGTCCACAGCCCCCAGCGGCGATCCGCGATATCCGGTGACATATCCCGCCGTGTTCAGTCCCGCCGCCGTGTCCCGGGCGGACTGCATCAACATCAGCCGCACCAAAGCCTGGGTTCCGTTCAACAAAACCGTTGGAACCGACAAATCGGTGCGATCGTTCAGTGAAATGACGTGTTTGTTCACGAATTCCCCTCCCGTTTTCCCCACAATAGGTCATAAATACTGACCTAACAACCAAAAACACCGTACCGTTGTACAGCGGTGCATGTTACACCGATGCAAGGCAAGGCTGGGCACGACCATGGACTGGGACAAACTAAGGATTTTCCATGCAGTGGCGGATGCGGGGTCACTGACCCACGCGGGCGATACGCTGCACCTGTCACAATCTGCAGTGTCCCGCCAAATTCGCGCGCTGGAAGAAAGCTTGGACGCCACGCTGTTTCACCGCCATGCCCGTGGTTTAATCCTGACCGAACAGGGCGAATTGCTGTTTGATGCCACCCGCGCCATGACCAAGCGGCTTGACGCTGCCGCCGCCCGCATCCGCGACAGCGAAGACCAGGTGTTTGGGAAATTGCGCGTCACCACCACCATCGGCTTCGGCACGCTGTGGTTGGCCCCGCGCTTGCCGTCGCTGTACGACAATTACCCCAACTTGAACGTGGATCTGCGCCTGGAAGAACGCGTGTTGGATTTGCCCATGCGCGAAGCCGACGTGGCCATCCGCATGAAGGAACCGTCCCAAGCTGACCTGATCCGCAAGAAATTGATGACGGTGCGCATGCGGCTTTACGCGTCCCCCACCTATTTGGCCAAACAGGGCACACCGGCGTCTGAATATGAATTGGCGGGCCACCGGTTGATTTGTCAAAACCCAGAGATGCCCCAAGTCAGCGCCGCCGCCACTTTGTCCAAATCGCTGTTGACCCAAGACGTAGGGTCACAATTGACGGTCAACAACTACTTCGGTGTGCTGCAGGGCGTGATCAACAACCTGGGCATCGGCATATTGCCCGACTATGTGATCCACGACTTTCCCGATTTGGTGCGGGTGATGCCCGACGTCGACAGCGCCGAGGTGCCGGTGTTCCTGGCCTATCCAGAAGAATTGCGCCATTCCAAACGGATCGCCGCCTTCCGGGATTTTGTGCAAGACGAAATCATCGCCAAACGCAGATTGGACCGCGAAGCGGCTGACAAAGCCTGAGCCATGCACCCGGTGCATGGCGGGTATGCAGGCTGTTTGCGCGACCATCCCCTTGTTTTGGCGCGATGGCACGCCTACCTCACGATCATCGAAGGCTGAGGCCTTGCCCACCTTCGATACCTCCCTGTTGGACTTAGGCCGGGCCTTGTGCCCGGCTCTTTTTTTGCCGCCAAGCCCCTTCGTGGGTTTGTTCTTGCGTCAAATCTTTGTAACAGGTCCCGCATACGGGGGATCGTTCAGTGCAAGAACCAGATATCACACCAGACCTTATCGAAGCCCACGGTCTGAAACCTGAAGAATACGACCAAATTCTGGAAATCATGGGCCGCGTGCCCACCTTCACAGAGTTGGGCATATTCTCGGCCATGTGGAACGAACACTGTTCGTACAAATCGTCCAAGAAATGGTTGCGCACGTTGCCCACCGAAGGGCCGCAGGTGATCTGCGGGCCTGGCGAAAACGCGGGCGTGGTGGATATCGGCGATGGCCAGGCGGTGATTTTCAAAATGGAAAGCCACAACCACCCCAGTTACATTGAACCGTACCAAGGGGCTGCCACCGGCGTTGGGGGCATTTTGCGCGACGTGTTCACCATGGGCGCGCGCCCGATTGCGGCGATGAATTCCCTGTCCTTTGGTGCCCCGGATCACCCCAAAACCAAGACCCTGGTGCACGGTGTGGTGGCCGGTGTGGGCGGATATGGCAACTGTTTCGGCGTGCCCACTGTGGGGGGCGAAGTGCGCTTTGACGCGGCCTATAACGGCAACTGCCTGGTGAACGCGTTTGCTGCGGGCATCGCAGACACCGACGCCATCTTCTATTCTGCGGCGTCAGGCGTGGGACGCCCCGTTGTGTATTTGGGCGCAAAGACCGGGCGCGACGGCGTGGGTGGGGCCACCATGGCCAGCGCGGAATTCGACGACACCATCGAAGAAAAACGCCCCACTGTGCAAGTCGGCGATCCCTTCACGGAAAAACGCCTGATGGAAGCCACGCTGGAATTGATGGCCACGGGGGCTGTGATTTCCATTCAAGATATGGGGGCCGCGGGGCTGACGTGTTCTGCCGTGGAAATGGGCGACAAAGGCGGATTGGGCGTGCGGCTGGACTTGGACCAGGTGCCACAGCGCGAAGCGAACATGACCGCCTATGAAATGATGCTTTCGGAATCCCAAGAACGCATGTTGATGGTTTTGGACCCAGCCCTGGAAGATGCGGCCCGCGCCGTGTTTGAAAAATGGGACTTGGATTTTGCCATCGTCGGCGAAACCATCGCCGAAGATCGGTTTGTGATAGAACACAAAGGCAAAGTGGTGGCGGATTTGCCATTGGCCACATTGTCGGGGTCTGCCCCCGAATATGACCGCCCCTGGGTCGAACCCCAGGCCCCCGCCGAATTGGCCGATGTGCCCCAGATTGATCCCATCGACGGATTGCGGGCGCTGATCAGCAGCCCGAATTACGCCGCCAAGCAGTGGGTGTATGAACAATACGACAGCCAAGTCATGGCAGATACCCTGCGCAGCCCTGGCCAAGGTGCCGGCATGGTGCGGGTCCATGGCACCAACAAGGCGGTGGCGTTCACGTCTGACGTTACGCCGCGCTATGTGGCAGCAGATCCGTTCGAAGGCGGCAAACAGGCCGTTGCCGAAGCCTATCGCAATCTAACCGCTGTGGGGGCCAAACCCCTGGCCACCACCGACAACATGAATTTCGGCAATCCCGAAAAGCCCGAAATCATGGGCCAATTTGTCATGGCAATCAAAGGCATAGGGGCGGCAGTTAAAGCGCTGGATATGCCCATCGTGTCGGGCAACGTGTCGCTTTACAACGAAACGGACGGCGCACCCATCCTGCCGACACCCACCATCGGGGCCGTGGGCCTGGTGGCTGACGTGGACAAACGGATATGCGATGTCGCCCGCGACGGGCACGTCCTGCTTTTGATCGGGGACACAGACGGGCATTTGGGCCAAAGCGCGTTGCTGGCAGAAGTCTTCAACCGCACCGATGGCGCCCCGCCCCCTGTCGATCTGGACGCCGAACGCGCCCACGGCGATTTTGTGCGCGCCCAGACGGACTGGATCAAATCCTGTACCGATGTGTCTGACGGCGGCATCGCCTTGGCGGCCTTTGAAATGGCAGAAGCGGCGGGTGTCGGCGTCAGCCTGGACAGCGACGACACGGCCTTCTTGTTCGGCGAAGACCAGGCCCGGTATTTGGTGGCATGCAACTTCGATCAGGCTGAAGCGCTGATGGGGGAAGCCCACAAAGCGGGCGTGTCGGTGCAAACCATCGGCACGTTTTCAGGCGATCAGGTCACCATGGGTCGATCCAGTGCGGCGTTGGACGAACTTTCTGCCCTGTTCCGCCAGTCATTTGAGGCCACCGTCACCTGACCCCTTGCACCAGCCTGCACGCCTGCCTAGGTTTCCACAACACCACGATGGATCCGTCCCATGCCCATGTCAGCGCCAGAGATTGAAACGCTTTTGCGCGAAAGCTTTCCCGACGCACAGATTTCTGTGGCGGGCGACGACGGCGTGCACATGTCCGCAAAGGTGGTGGATGAAAGTTTCCGTGGCAAATCGCGGGTGGCGCAACATCGCGCCGTTTATGCCGCGATGAAAGGTAAAATGGACGGGACCAACGGTGATCTTCACGCCCTGGCCCTGACAACGGGCGTCCCGGACTGACCGGCCCCACCAACAACAGGATGACTGCGATGTCTGCACAAGATCAAATCCAAGAAACCGTCACCGGCAACGACGTCGTGCTGTTCATGAAGGGCACGAAACAGATGCCCCAATGCGGATTTTCCAGCCAGGTGGCGGGGATTTTGAACTATATGGGTGTGGATTATACGGACGTGAATGTGCTGGCCGACGATGACATTCGCCAGGGCATCAAAGATTTTTCAGACTGGCCCACGATCCCGCAACTCTATGTCAAAGGCGAATTTGTCGGCGGGTGCGACATTGTCCGCGACATGACCTTGTCGGGGGAATTGGACACGATGCTGACCGAAAACGGTGTCAGCTTTGACGCAGATGCCGCAGACAAGATCCGCGAAGCGAACGCCTGACCCCTGCCCCACGTTTTGACCGCGATATACCCGCCTGACCAACTGGTCAGGTCAGTCCGCGGCCATCGCTTCTGCCCGGCTGACCAAAGCGGCCATTTCTGACAGATCTTGCGGGGCGGCTTGTTGGGCGCGCAGCGCTTCTAATTCGGCCTGGGCTTGGCGCAGCTGTTCTTCCGCGGCCACTGCCTTGTCCGCCAGCATAAGCCCCGACATCAACAACATGCGCCCTTCCGGCAGTTGGCCGATCTGGTCGATCAACGTCACCGCTTCGGCGTTCAACATGTCGGCTGCTGCATTCAAGAAGGGTTCTTCGCCCGGCTGACAGGCCACCACAAAGGGGCGTCCGCCGATGTTCACTGTGATCTCAGGCATCGGCGTTCTCCTCTTCGGACACCAGGGGACCCAAGGCCACCAAAAGCGCGGCCACTTCGGCCTGTTCAGCTTGCCGGTCCGCGCGCATCGCGGCGACTTCGGCCTGCAAGGATTGATCGGCGACACGGGATTCCCCGGCTTGGGCTGTGTCGTTGGCTTTGATCAGGGCCGCGTTCGCCGCGCGCAATTCTGCAATGCCCCGTTCCAGGGCCACGATGGCGGTCTTTTGCCGTTCGACTTCTGCCGCCAAGGCCGCCGTTTGCGCCGCCCCAGCTTGGGCCGCGTGGTCATTGGCAGCGCCCATTGCGGCCGTCGGGGCCCCAACCGGGACAGCGCCAAGCTTTTGTTCCAACCGATCCAGGGCAGCGCCCAGTCGATGTTGGATCGAATTCAAGTCTTCCATGCCCACTTTCCCGCTTAACTTTGTCCCGCAACCCATTGGGAATATGTGATTCGTCTTCGGATGCGGGCAGTGTAGGCCATTGTGAAGCGATGATCCAAGGTCGTGTTCGCTTGATCTTCCCCCCTGGATTGCTAGGAAGGCGTCAACTGATTGTTTCCAAAAAGGACACTGACCCGTGGATCTGAAAGCTTTGGCCGCCCGTAACCCTGACCACTGGCGCAAAGCCGCTGCCATCCGCGCCTTGGCGCTGGACGCCGTGGCCGCCGCGAATTCCGGCCACTCTGGCATGGCCATGGGCATGGCCGATGTGGCCACCGTCTTGTTTGAAAAGCACCTGAAGTTTTATGCCGCCCAGCCCGATTGGCCCGACCGCGACCGGTTCATTCTGTCGGCGGGGCACGGGTCCATGCTGATTTATGCCCTGCTGCACCTGACGGGGTATGAAGACATGACCTTGGATCAGATCAAAAATTTCCGCCAATGGGGCGCCATCACAGCAGGCCACCCCGAATACGGCCACGCCAAAGGGATCGAGACCACCACAGGCCCCCTGGGCCAAGGCATCGCCAATTCGGTGGGGTTTGCCATGGCCGAAGAATCCCTGCGCGCGCGCTTCAGCAAGAACCTGCAAGACCACTATACATACGTGATCGCGGGCGACGGCTGTTTGATGGAAGGCGTCAGCCAGGAAGCCATCGCCTTGGCGGGGCGGCAGGAACTGTCAAACCTGATCGTGTTCTGGGACAACAATAACATCACCATCGACGGCACCGTTGATCTGGCAGATCGCACCGATCAGCTGATGCGGTTCAAAGCGTCGGGCTGGCAAGTTCAAGACATCGACGGGCACGACCCAGACGCCATCGACGCTGCCATCGTGGCCGCCAAGAAAAGCGGCAAGCCGTCGATGATCGCGTGCAAAACCCACATCGCATTGGGGCACGCCGCGCAGGACACGTCCAAGGGCCACGGGGCGCTGACGGATCAAGATCAGTTGAAAGCCGCCAAGCAGGCCTATGGCTGGGACCACGGACCCTTCGAAATCCCTGCCGATGTGGCGCAGGCCTGGAAGGATATCGGCGCGCGCGGGGCAGCAGACTATGCCGCCTGGTCCGACCGTTTGGCAGAATCGGCCAAATCAAAGCGCGCAAAGTTTGAAGCAGCCTTCAGCGGCGAAATCCCCAACAAGCTGACAAACACCATTCGCAGCCTGAAGCGCGATGTGGTGGAAACCATGCCCAAAGTGGCCACCCGCAAAGCATCTGAAAATGCCCTGGCTGTCATTAATCCTGTTTTGGTCACCACCATGGGCGGGTCAGCGGACCTGACCGGATCCAACAACACCAAGACCCCTGACATGACAGTCTTCAGCCCCGAAGATCGGTCGGGGCGGTACGTCCACTATGGCATTCGCGAACACGGCATGGCCGCCGCCATGAACGGGTTGGCTTTGCACGGCGGCATCCGCCCTTATGGCGGAACATTCATGTGCTTTACGGACTATGCCCGGGGATCCATGCGGTTGTCGGCGCTGATGGGTGTGCCCGTTGTTTACGTGATGACCCACGATTCCATCGGTCTGGGCGAAGACGGCCCCACCCACCAACCCGTGGAACATTTGGCATTGAACCGCGCCACGCCGAACACCTTGGTGTTCCGCCCCGCCGATTCCACCGAAACGGCCGAAGCTTGGGAAATCGCGTTGAACCAAACCGCCACCCCGTCGGTCATGGCCCTGTCGCGCCAATCTGTGCCTGCGGTGCGTGACACCTACAAAGGCACAAATCTGACGGCCCAAGGCGCTTATGTGTTGGCCGACAGCGAAGGCAAACGGCAGGTGATCTTGATGGCCACCGGCACCGAAGTGTCGCTGGCGATGGAAGCCCGCGCACAACTGCAAGCCAAAGGCATCGGCACGCGGGTCGTGTCCATGCCCTGCATGGAACTGTTCGCCCAACAACCTGAAACGTACCGCAAGCGGGTATTGCCATCGGGGGCCGTGCGCATCGCGATCGAAGCTGGGGTCCGCCAAGGCTGGGACCAGTGGCTGTTGGGGGAACGCGGGCGCGACGCCAAAGCGGGCTTCATCGGCATGACGGGCTTCGGGGCATCCGCCCCCGCAGAACGTCTGTACGAAGAGTTCGGCATCACGGCAGAAGCCACCGTGGCCCTGGCAGAACAGCTGCTTTAAGCCGCCAAATCACCAAAAGTGTTAGCGCGAACTGCGCATGTTTTCGCTAACACACTGATTTCTTTCACTTTCTGTTCTTTCTTTCGACATGTTTGGTTGGTACGCCATGGTCGACAGTAGCGGGAGTGAAGCACATGACAGTTCGCATTGGGATCAATGGGTTTGGCCGGATTGGCCGCTGTACATTGGCACACATCGCCGAAAGCGCGCGCAATGATGTGGAAGTGGTGAAGATCAACGCCACCGGTCCCATTGAAACGAACGCGCACCTGATCCGATACGACAGCGTTCATGGACGCTTCGGTGGCAACGTCACCGTGGACGGATCCACCATGGATTTGGGGCGCGGCCCGATTGAAATGTTTTCCACCTATAACCCCGAAGAACTGGACTGGTCCGGCGTGGACGTGGTGATGGAATGCACCGGAAAATTCAACGACGGCCAGAAATCCGCTGTGCACCTGAAACAAGGCGCAAAGAAAGTGTTGATCTCTGCGCCTGCGAAAAACGTGGACCGCACGGTGGTGTTCGGCGTCAATCACCGCGACATGCTGGCCAATGAACAGATGATTTCCAACGGGTCTTGCACCACCAACTGTTTGGCCCCCCTGGCCAAAGTGTTGAACGATTCCATCGGGATCGAACGCGGCATCATGACCACGATTCACAGCTATACCGGCGACCAACCCACCCTGGACCGCCGCCACAGCGATCTGTACCGTGCGCGCGCCGCAGCCATGGCGATGATCCCCACCTCCACCGGGGCCGCCAAAGCGTTGAAAGAAGTGCTGCCCGAAATGGAAGGCAAACTGGACGGCACGTCGTTGCGCGTGCCCACCCCCAATGTGTCCGCCGTGGATCTGACCTTTGAAGCCGGCAAATCCGTGACCGTGGACGAAGTGAACGCCATCGTCGCGGAAGCCGCGGCATCGGAAATGGCATCGGTCCTGGGCTATGACCCAGAACCCAAAGTGTCGATTGATTTCAACCACACCACGGAATCTTCCATCTTTGCCCCCGATCAAACCAAAGTTATCGGTGGAAAGACGGTGCGTGTCTTGGCATGGTACGACAACGAATGGGGCTTTTCTTGCCGCATGGCCGATGTCGCCGCCCGTATGGGGCAGCTTCTGCACTGAAGGAACTGAACCGATGTCCGACCGCGTCGCATTGATCGTAGCGATCCTGCTGGTGTGCGCGGTGGCCTATGACGTGTTCTTCAACGACGCCATGTCCATCGTTTTTTTGGCCCGAAAAGGCACGAATTTAATCGAATGGATCGCCTTCTGGCGCTGAGCTGTTGACGGGTTCGGGCTTGTGATCTGCGCCTTAGGATGTTAGCGCTCACAAGAAATTCGATCTGGAGCGAATAATGGCGATTACAGTTGCAATCAATGGGTTTGGCCGTATCGGCCGGAATGTTCTGCGGGCGATTATGGAAAGCGGCCGCACCGATTTGGAGGTCGTGGCCATCAACGATCTGGGCCCCGTCGATTCCAACGCACACCTGCTGAAATATGACAGCGTCCATGGCCGCGCCCCGTTCGACGTCACTGTCAAAGGCGACACCATCGATGCAGGCCGCGGCCCCATGCGCGTGACCGCCCTGCGCAACCCCGCCGACCTGCCCTGGTCTGACGTGGACGTGGTGCTGGAATGCACCGGCGTTTTCACCAGCAAAGACCAGTGCCAAGCCCATTTGGAAAACGGATCATCCCGCGTTCTGATTTCCGCGCCGGGCAAAAACGTTGACAAAACAATCGTTTACGGTGTGAACGACGACAGCTTAACCGCCGAAGACATCGTCGTGTCCAACGCTTCTTGCACCACCAACTGTTTGGCCCCCATCGCCAAAATCCTGAACGACGGCGTCGGCATCAAGCGCGGATTGATGACCACCATCCACAGCTATACCGGCGACCAACCGACGTTGGACACGCTGCACAAAGACCTGTACCGCGCCCGCGCCGCCGCCATGAGCATGATCCCCACCACCACCGGGGCCGCCAAAGCGGTGGGTCTGGTGTTGCCGGAACTGAACGGCAAACTGGACGGCGTGGCCATCCGCGTGCCGACCCCCAATGTATCGGTGGTGGACCTGACGTTTGAAGCGGGCCGCGCCACCAGCAAAGACGAAATTGACACCCTGATGCGCGATGCCGCCGCCGGACCGATGAAAGGCATTTTGTCGGTGGTGGATGAAAAACTGGTCAGCCAAGACTTCAACCACGACCCGCATTCATCCACCTATGCCAGCGACCAGACCCTGGTGATGGAAGGCGACATGGTGCGTGTTCTGTCTTGGTACGACAACGAATGGGGCTTTTCGAACCGCATGTGCGACACCGCTGTCGCCATGGGCAAGCTGATCTAGGCAGTCGTGAGTTAGGGACCAGACCGGTCGCGCAAAGCGGCCAAAACGGGGGGTGTGACGAACTTCGACACGTCGCCCCCCAGCCGCGCGATTTCCTTCACCAGCTTCGACGCGATCGGTTGGTACTTCACATCGGCCATTAAAAACACGGTTTCGATGCTGGCATCCATCTGCCGGTTCATCCCCACCATCTGATATTCATATTCAAAATCCGCCACGGCCCGCAGCCCGCGCAGCAAGATCGTCGCGCCGACGTCATGGGCACAGTCGATCAACAGGTTTTCGAACGGGTGCACGTCAATGATCGTACCGGATTGTTCGGCCAGTCCCGCCACTTCGGCCTGGACCATGGCCACCCGTTCTTCCAAGGAAAACATCGGGCCCTTGTCGCGGTTGATGGCAACCCCGATCACCAACCGATCCACCAAAGCGCAGCTGCGGCGGATGATGTCGATGTGCCCCAAGGTGATGGGATCGAATGTGCCGGGGTAAAGACCAGTGCGCATGGGTGTGCCTTCCTTCGTATGCGGAACCTTTGCGAAACGCGCCGCGCCTTGGCAACCCCAGGCTGCCGAGTTTTACCGCTTTATTCCGAGCCCTGTGCTGGGTAAGCATCTGGTAACATATTTCGGGAGGGACCCATGCAAGAGCTGACACATTACATCAACGGCGCCCACGTGAAGGGCACGTCCGGTCGGTTTGCCGACGTCTTCAACCCCGCCACGGGCGAAGTTCAGGCCAAAGTCCCCTTGGCCAACGGGGCGGAAATGGACGCGGCAGTCGCCGTAGCAGCAGCAGCGCAGCCCGCCTGGGCCGCGGTGAACCCACAACGTCGCGCCCGGGTCTTGATGAAATTCGTCGACCTGCTGAACCGCGACATGGACAAACTGGCCGAAGCGCTGTCCCGTGAACACGGCAAAACGCTGCCCGATGCCAAGGGCGACGTGATCCGGGGCTTGGAAGTTGTGGAATACTGCATTTCCGCCCCGCAAATGCTGAAGGGCGAATACACCGATTCAGCCGGTCCCGGCATCGACATGTATTCCATGCGCCAAGCCCTGGGCGTCACAGCGGGCATTACGCCGTTCAACTTCCCCGCCATGATCCCGATGTGGATGTTCGCCCCCGCCATCGCCTGCGGCAACGCGTTCATCCTGAAGCCGTCGGAACGCGACCCATCGGTGCCGCTGATGCTGGCGGAATTGATCGAAGAAGCGGGCCTTCCCAAGGGCATCTTGCAAGTGGTGAACGGGGACAAAGAAGCGGTGGACGCGATTTTGTACCACGACGTGATCCAGTCCGTGGGCTTTGTGGGATCGAC
>JAHDDS010000010.1:16977-55166 GCA_020629235.1 Planktomarina sp. | reverse complement strand
CACGGCTTCCGCCACGCGGTCGTCGGCCATCAGGTAAGGCAGGTCCAGAACTTGCACGTATGGGAACAGGCCAGCGGCCCCACCGGATGTGGAAATGTACACGTCGATGGACCCATCGGCCACACCTTGCAGACATTCAGCGCCTTTCGAACACAGCTGCGTGCCGATGAACAGTTCCACAGCGATGGCACCGTTGGACGCGCTTTCCACGAAGTTTTTGAACACGATCAGACCGTCATAGTCTTCGTCGTTTTCGTTGGAATTGGCAGTGGCGCGGATGGTGTATTCCGCGTGGCCAGCGGCCCAACCCGCCACGGCGGATGTCATCATAAAGCCAGCCGCAAGTGCTGCTTTGGTGAATGTTTTAAGCATGTGTTTCCTCCCTATGCTTGTTTTTTGTGGCGGTGGGTTTCACCCACCCTATGGTTGAATGGCAGGGTGGGTGAAACCCACCGCACCGGTGAATGCAGGGTGCGCCACAGCGTCCCCTGCGTAAAGAAAAATCACGGCCATGGTACATACCCCAACAGGCGCGGCACGGTCAGTGAAATGGCGGGGAAATAGGTGATCAGGAAGATCACCAAAACCTCTACCGCCAGGAAGGGCAAGATGGCCTTGGCGATGACTTCCACCTTTTCGCGACTGACCGAACTGGCCACGAATAAGACAAGCCCCATGGGGGGCGTTGCCAACCCCACGGTCAGGTTCACCGACATGATGATGGCGAAATGCACAGGGTGTACGTCGATGCCCAAGAACACGTCCGCCAAGATCGGACCCAAGATGATGATGGCGGGGCCTGCGTCCAAGAACATGCCCACGATGAACAGCAGGATGTTGATCAAAAACAGAATGATCAGCGGGTTGTCCGACAGCCCCAGGATCGTTTCTGTCATCAGTTCCGGCAGATGGGAAATGGCAATGACAGTCTTGAACGCCACCGCCGCCCCCACCAGCAGCAGCACCGCGGCACTGGCCACAGACGATTTGGCCAACAGGTCCCACAAATCGCGCAGCGTCATGGACCGCAAGATCACAAAGCTGACGATCAACGCGTACACCACCGCGATGACGGACGCCTCGGTGGGGGTGAACCAGCCGGTCAGAATGCCCCCCAAAATGATGATGGGCGTTTGCAACGGGGCGGCGGCCTTTTTGCATACGGTGCGAAAATCACCGCTGACTTGGCCGCGCATCCAGACCATCACCAGATGGGCAAAGGGCACCATGATGATGAACGTGATCCACGGGTTCGGGGCCAGGCCCGCGATGCTGCCCACGATTTGCGCCACCAGCAGAAAGATCGCGGCCAAGTTGATCCGCACCAAAAGCGACGCGACGATGCCTTCCATGCGCCCAATGGTCTGGTCTTTGGTGACGATGCGTTCTGCTTTGGGCAGATCGTATTTGTCGGCCATCAGCCGCACCACCAGCATCAACCCCAGGCCCACCATAATGCCGGGGACGATACCCGCCGCAAACAGGGCGGCCACAGATTCTTCCATCACATAGGCATAGATGATCATAATCCCCGACGGCGGGATGATGGGGCCGATCACCGAACTGGCGGCTGTGACAGCGGCGGCGAAGCGGCGGGTGTATCCGTTCTTTTCCATGGCGGGGATCAGCGTGGACCCCAGGGCCGATGTGTCCGCCACGGCCGATCCCGACAACCCCGCAAACAAAATGGACGACAGGATGTTCACATGGGCCAGGCCGCCGCGCAGATGGCCCATGAAAGCCTGTGAAAATTCCACCAAGCGCGTGGTGATGCCACCGCGGTTCATAATCTCGCCCGCCAACAAGAAGAAGGGCAGGGCCATCAACGGAAAGCTGTCCATGCCGTTGAACAGGTTGCGGTACAACTGCGCCATGGCTTTGAAGTTTGACGGCGTGTTGCCGTCCCCGAAAATGCCCACCAAAGCGCCCGGTGCCAGTAACAGCCCCAAGGCCACGGGCAGACCGATCATCAACAGGATCAAAAACAGCGGAAGAAGCCAAAGCAACATCAGTCCAACGCCCCCGTATCACCCAGGGGTGTCAGGCCATCAGCCCCACCCCCCATGCGTACCAGATGGCGCAGGATCAGTTCGACGCACACCAACCCCAACAGGCAAAAGCACACGAACAGCGATGCAAAGGCGTGCCAATTGCGGAATTTCACATCCTTCATATCCGCCCATCCCAGGCTGATTTTCAGCCCGGAAATGGTGCCTTTGCCGGTGAAACTGTCCACCATATCCCACCCCAACAGGATGCACGTGCCAATGACCGCAGCGGACATCAGCAGGATCAACAGAATCAGAATGTTCGACAATACGCGGGGCAGCGACCGTTCCAGCAGGTCAATGCCCACGAACCCCCCATGTCGGTACGCCACAGGGGCGGCCAGACCGATCATCCACAGCATCAAAAACTTTGCGGCAGGGGTGGTCCACCCGGCGGGCGATATCAGCCGCATGACGATCTGATACACCACCACCGCCACCATCACTGCCAGCAATCCAGCGGCCAACGCTTTGGCCACAGCCAGCAGTCGTGAATTGAGCATTTCCACGGGCCGCAAAAGCCCGGTCAACACGCCCATGGGCGGTTCCTCCCCAGTTTTTCTTTGCGCCCGTTTGTTTTTATTGGGTCGCAAAGCCGCCGTACGCGCCGGCAAAAAACGTCAGCGGCGCGCCATCCCCGATCGCGCACCGCTGCACTTCCCCCAAAACGAGGGTGTGGTCGCCCGCATCGGTCAACCCGAAGCGGCGACACTCAAAGCGTGCCAGTGCCTCCTCCAACACTGGCACGCCGTGTTCGTTTGACCCAAACACCACACCGTCAAAGGCATAGGCGTCTTTGACAAACCCGTCACAGATCGCGCGTTGATCGTCGCGCATCACGTGCACCGCAAAATGCCGCGCCTGGGTGAACACCCGGTGGCGCCCCGATCCTTTGGCTGGCGACCACAGCAACAACGGCGGGTCCAAAGACACCGACGCAAAACTGTTGGCCGTGATCCCAAAGGGTTTGCCGTCGTCGTCCAACGTGGTGATCACTGTCACCCCGGTCGCAAAGCGCCCAAAGGCTGTGCGCAGCGCACGCCCATCACTGGGGCTGGTGTCGATCATGGATACCATCAGGCGACCTCTTCGCCCAAAGCGGCGGTGTAAATTTCAAACCAAGTGGGGCGGTCGATGGTCACTTTGGTGGCATCGGCGATTTTGGCAATGCGGTCCAAATTGTTGGTGCCCATGACGGGCAAGATTTTGGCCGGATGCGCCAACAACCAGGCCACCGCCACGGCAGACCCGTCCACCCCTTGGGCGTCCCCGATGCGTTTCAGGATGTCCATCACCGGCCCGTTCATGAACAGCGATCCGCCCCCCAGGGGGGACCACGCCATGGGCGACACGCCCAATTCTTGCAAATGCGCCAGGTCCCCGTTGGTGAAGGGGGTGTGATGGGTCACGGACAGTTCGATTTGATTGGTGACCAGCTTGGTCTTCATGGCCGATTGCAACAAGGACCAGTCCCAAGGCCGAAAATTGGACACACCCACGGCGCGCACTTTGCCCGATGCCACCACCTCGTCCAGGGCGGCGCCGGTTTCAAAGTGGTTCATCAACGGATCAGGCCGGTGGATCAGCAGCACATCGATGTGGTCAATCTTCATCAGCTGCAACGAATGGTCGACCGATGCCAATATGTGGGCGCGGCTGGTGTCATAGTATTTCACCGGCGCGTCTGCATACCGGCCCACCGGGGCCACGATGTCGCATTTGGTGACGATTTCGATCTGATTGCGCAGGGCAGGGGTCATGGCCGCGCCCAAAACTTCTTCGGCCATATAGCCGCCATATATGTCGGCCTGGTCCATGGTGGTGATGCCCTGATCCAAACAGGCTTGCACCTTGGCGGTGACATGTTCGGGCGTGGTGTTGGCATCGTCCCCCAAACGCCACATGCCATAGACAATGCGCGAAAAGGACAGATCGGGGGTCAGATTTATACGCTCCATCAGCGGCGGTCTCCTACGCCCAAGGGCGTGTTTGGTGTGTCAGACGGCACCCGGCCATAGGCGTGCGGCAGGGACGCAGTGTCCAGATGCGGCATCACCAGGCGGCCAAAATGCTTGCATTCGTCAATGTGCGGATAGCCCGAGAAAATAAAGGCCCGAATGCCCATCTTTTTGTAGTCTTCGATTTCAGACAGCACCTGATCGGCCGATCCCACCAATGCCGCGCCACACCCAGACCGGGCCCGGCCCACGCCGGTCCACAGGTGCGGTTCCACGTATCCATACTTGTCCGCCAATTCGCGCGCCTTGGCCTGATGGGCCACGCCCAAGGACGTGCTGTCATGGGCCCGGTCGCGGATCAACTTGCCGTAATCATCGTCCAACTTACTGGCGATATATTCAGCGTATTCCTTTGCCTCGGCTTCTGTGTCGCGCACGATCATGTGCACCCGCAGGCCGTAATCCAATGTGCGGTCATATTTTTCCGCCACCGCATTCACGTCTTTCATCCGTTGGGCGATGTTTTCTTTAGGTTCTGGCCACATCAAATATACGTCGCAGTGCTGGCCGCACAAATCCAACGCTGCCGGGCTGTAACCCCCAAAATACAGCAGCGGCCCCCCGGTTTGATACGGGCGGGCGGGATCGGTTGTCAGACCTTCAAACTGATACACGTCGCCTTGGTAATTGATTTCGTCCTGGGTCCAGGCCTGCTTCAAAATCTCCACCACCTCGCGCGAGCGTTGGTATCGAAAGCCGCTGTCCGCCTTTTCGCCGGGAAAGTCGCTGGAGATGATGTTCACCGTCAAACGCCCCTGCAACATGTGGTCCAGCGTGGCGATTGTGCGGGCCAACATGATGGGTTGCATTTCCCCGCACCGCACGGCTGCCAGCATATTGATGCGGTCCGTCAACGGGGCACATCCGGCCACAAAAGACAGCGTGTCCTGGCCCACCTGAAAGGATGACGGGCACAGAATGTTGCGAAACCCCTGCCGTTCAGCTTCCAACAAAATATCGCGGCAGTGGGCCCAGCTGGACCGCAGGTCGCCATCAGGCACCCCCAAGAACTGATAGTCATCGGAACACAGCGCCGAAAACCAAGACACCTCGGCCCCGGTCAGATCTGGTGATGTCACTGGAACAACGGTCAACGATTCCCCCCTGGCAGGCCGCATCTTTTCATCTTGCGTAGCATCAAGTTTTGAGTGCATCAATACTGTATCAATTTTGGACCAAAGAAATGTCCCATCCCGGCGCATTGCCCAAATACATCGCTATTGCGGAAACGCTGACCCGCGACATTCGGGCCGGTCGCATCGCAGTGGGCAGCCGCTTGCCAGCCGAACGGGACATGGCCGCTGACTTGGGCATTTCCGTGGGTACATTGCGCAAATCCCTGGCCGAGTTGGAAACGCGCGGCCATTTGCGGCGGGTTCAAGGGTCTGGGAATTATGTCCAGAAGGCGGATCGGGATGCGTCGGTTTATGCATTCTTTCGGCTGGAACGGCCTGGGTCTTCGGGCCTGCCCACAGCGCAAGTCATCGATGTGGCGTGGTGTGCCGCCCCCAAAGCGTTGGCCGTCGATCTGGCCTGGCGCATCCGGCGCATCCGGGCCTTGGACGGGGTGGCCGTGGCGCTGGAAGAAATCTTTGCGGCCTTGCCCGCCGATGCGGCGTTGGATGACGGCATGTTGTCGGAATCTTTATACCTGACCTATCGCGAAAGTTTTGACATTTGGATCACCCATGTTGAAGACAGCGTTGGTCTTGCACCCTGGCCCGCGTGGAACAGGTTGGGCCACCAAGATAAGGCCGGGCATGTGACCCGGCGGGCTTGGGCGCGTGACGGCGCTTTGACGGAAATTTCCACAACTTGGTTTGACACGGACGCGGCGCGGTATCTGTCGCGGCTGGCATGAAGGAAGCACAATGAAATACGGTTTAATCGGCTGTGGCATGATGGGCCAAGAACACATTCAGAATGTGAACCTGCTGGACGACACCCGGATCACCCACGTGTATGACCCGGTGCCCGATCTGGCCGCCCACGCCGCACAGTTGGCGGGTGGGGCCACTGTTGCGGCATCGCTGGAAGATGTGGTGGACGCCGTGGATGCGGTGGTGATTGTCAGCCCCAATCACCTTCATTTGGGCCAGCTGGAAGCCATCGCCGCGCGCAAAACACTGCCGATTTTGGTGGAAAAACCCCTTTATACTGCCAGCGAAGAAGCAACCCGCGTGGCCCATTTTGCACGCGACTACAAAGCGCCCGTTTGGGTTGCGATGGAATACCGGTACATGCCGCCCGTCGCCGCCTTTTTATCGCGCCAGAAGTCGGTGACGGGGGGGCTTCAAATGCTGTCCATTCGCGAACACCGCTTTCCTTTTTTGCCCAAGATCGGCGATTGGAACCGTTTCAATCGCAACACGGGCGGGACATTGGTGGAAAAATGCTGCCATTTCTTTGACCTGATGCGGCTTGCAACGGGTGCAGAAGCGGTGCGGGTGATGGCCAGCGCGGGGCAGGCGCACAACCATGTCGCAGAAGTCTATGACGGACAGACGCCGGACATCTGGGATCACGGATATGTTCTGGTGGATTTTGCCAATGGCATGCGCGCGATGCTGGAATTATGCATGTTTGCCGAAGGCAGCACATATCAAGAAGAGATTTCGGGCGTGGGACCCAAAGGCAAGATCGAATGTCTTGTGCCGGGGCCGGGGCGGTTCTGGCCGGACCACTTGGGCACGCCGCCCACGCCGCAGTTGATCGTGTCCCCGCGGGACCCACGCGGGCCGCTTCGCGAAGACATTCCCGTGGACCCGGCCATTCTTGCCGCAGGCGATCACAATGGGTCCACCTTTTATCAACACCAAAAATTCCGCGCCGCTGCTTTGGGCCAAGGCCCGGTCGAAGTCACTTTGGGCGACGGGGCCGCCGCCGTGGCACTTGGCTTGGCCGCCCAAGAAAGTGCGCGAACCGGGCAAGCCGTGCTGATATAAACATCGGGTTTTCTTCAGCCGCCGGGCGCACCGGGGCAGGTGCGGGCCATCAAAGCGACCCGCCGATGCAAAATGCTGGTTTTTGGAAGATCTTTCATGGGTTTGCTTTCGCCGAAGGCCGCCAATTCAATGGACGGCAGATCGCCGCCCATGGCATCGGCCAAATACTGATGCACGGCTTCCGCCCGCAACCAAGAAATGCGCAGGTTGACATCTTCTGGCCCGCCGGGGTCCGCATGACCTTCCAATCGCAAACATGTATCGGTCAACAATGGCGATCGCAGCGCATCCACCAAAAGCGTCAACTGCGCTTGGGCCGCATTGTCCAAGTGGCTGCCACCTTCGGGAAAAAAGACATGGCTTTCACGCGCTGACGGGGGCAAAGCCGCCAGGGCCGCTTCGACAGTGCACCCCGCATAATCCCCACAGTCTTGTCGGTCTGCGGTGCTGGGGGCGGCCCAAGTTGCCAAAAATATGCAGGCAAAAAACAGAAACTTTTTATTCATCTCTCCGGTCCTCCTGCGACTGTTGTAGGGCCCAGGTCTTAAAAAATCGCTGACGAAAAAATCGTTATATGTTCATGGTTTGTTTAGCGCGATCAGCCAAGTTCCAATTCGAAAGCGGAGGGCGGGATGACAGCGCAAAGACAAACTTGGATAGACGCTTTGCGCCTGACGGCGGGCGTGTCCATGGTGGGATTACACGCCACCAGTGACGCAGCGGGCCAACCCTTTCCCGACGCGGAATTTACGGACCGGCTGGCCCCACTTTTGTTGCGTGCCGTGATCTATACCGCCCGGACGGAATTGTTTTTGATCATCTCTATCTTTTTGCTGTTGATGGCTTTGGACACGCGCCCGCGCGGGTATCTGGCCAGCATCAGCCAACAGGCGCGCCGCCTTCTGCTGCCGTTCGCATTTTGGACGGTGTTTTACGCGTTCTATTCCCTGCATAAGGCTTGGCATTTTGGGTATGACGCCTGGCTTTGGCAGCAATTGCAGTCGCCCTGGGTCTGGGTTGAATATGTGATCTTAGGGACGTCCAAATATCACATGCATTTCATTCCGACCCTGTTTGGGTTGCTGCTGTTTTTCCCGCTGTTTCGACTGGCCGCAAAATGGCCGATCTTGGGACTGATGGTTCTGTTGGGTTTGGTGATCAAGCGTTGGGCCGACGGGTACTTGTGGGGCCACTTTTACGACCACGAAATGCTGTCGTTTTGGCTGCGGGGCGTGAAAATTTTGACCTATTGCGGATACGGTATGGCGGCTGGCGCGTTGTATGGGCTGTGGCAGCGCAATATCTTTGGCAAATCCTGGTGGCCCGTTTTGATGATCAGCGGCGGCGGGCTGTTCGCCATCAAACTTTATGCCACAGTTTTGACCGCGCAGACAGGCAGTTGGCCGTTTCATTTTACCCCCGGCTTCTGGGCGGATTTTCTGATGCCGTTGGTACTGTTTGGGGCTGCCTTCATGGCGCGGGCGGAAACTTGGCCGCTGTGGTTCAGTGCGGTGGCAAAATATTCCTTCGGGATTTATCTGTGCCACCCCATTTTCCTTGATTTGGTGGAAATCGCCACGCGCCAATGGACGGTCGCACCCATCGTTTTGGTGGGGGTCAAAATCACCGTTGGCGTGTTTTGCACCCTGTTCTTCGTGCGGCTTTTGGAAAAAATGCGCGCCTTGGCTTGGACCATTGGCTTGGGGCCGTTGCCCCGTCCCATCCGCTTTGGCGCTGTCAGGAAAGGACAAACGGCATGACCCATCTGGTGAAGGACCAAGGTAAGATCCGCCACGTTACCTTTTCAAGATCTCTGGCGCGGTCTTTGTGCGCGGCGATCATGGACGCAACCCAAAGGGCGAAAGCGGACGGTATGGCGGCGTTGGTTCTTGATTTTCCAAATCTGTCGACCCTGCGCCACAGCGAATTGGCCAGTCTTTTGGAAGCGGTCACAACTGTGGGCAAAGGGATGGTGACGGGTGTGGCCGCGCGGGCGCCAGTGCGCACCCAATTGCAGGAGTTGGGCATTGATCGACACGTTTATGTCGCGGCGCACGCGAAAGATCTGCTGAAAAAGCCAGACGTATTGCGTGCGGCCAGGATTGGGGTGCATGCCGTTATATTGGCCCATCAAAGCGCGCCGCTTTTGGGGCCATTGGGGTCTCATCTGCCGCCCGTTTTGCTGCGCTTCGGCGGCAAGTCCCTGTTGCAGCGGGCGTTTGATACTGTGGTGGCCTTGGGGGTTACAAACATAACGGTCAGCGTCGGCCCGGGGGCCGGTCAGGTGCGCGATGCGGCGTTGCACGTCAAACCGTCGTTTTGCAATCTGCGGTTCCATCGGGCGTGCCCGTTTGGACAAACTTCGGCCTGGCGTGCCGTGCAGGATGCTTGGGACCAAGGCTTTGGCTGGGCGGGGGACTGCCTGGTCATCGACCCGTTGGTGGTCGCAACGTCCCAAGAAGTGACAAATCAGCTGGGCTGCGAAGCGGGCGCGGACGTCACAACAGTTGGTCAAAAAGATCACAACGCGATAACGATGCTGTCCCAACGCGCGATGACGATGGGGACGGGGTTGCCCGACAGCCCGCTGGGGCAGGCGACCCAACGACTGGAGCGGGTGATGGGGACAACGTCCGGGGTGCATCACACGGCACAGGTGTGGCCTGTCACCTCCGCCCAAGGGTTTTTTGATTTCGTGGTGGCCCAGGATGGCCAGGACGGCTGCATGGCGGACGGGTATCTGAAATGGCGGACGGGCGCACGGGTGCACCGCAGCGCCCGCGTGCATCCATCGGCTGACCTTTCGCCGCAAACCGTGGTGGGACCCGCTGTGGATGTCCACGAAAACAGCGTTCTGTCGGGACCGGTCATTTTGGAACGCGGCGCAAAGATCGGGCGCAATACTTCGGTGACGGCGTCTTGGATTGGGCCCGGCACTGTGGTGGGCCACGGCCTTTGGGTCGATCGCATGTTGGTGGGGCGCGACTGGGCGATGGACTATGGTCTGGCGAAGACTTTGCCGCTGAACCTTATGGCATTGTCTGGGCCATCCAGGGCACCCGCCGAACAGACGGTTGTTGAATTTCCCCTGGGGCGTACGGCATGACACAGGACGCAGACCTGTATTACCGGTGGCTGCCCAAGCGCCATCCTGCACATTTTGATCACTTGTCTGGGCGCATGCAATATTTCTGGCAGTGCTGCGCTGTCGTCGCGTTGACACTGGGCCTTTGGTATTTGAACTGGCGGTATCAGCACAGCTTCAACCCCGACGCGCCTTGGTTTTCCGGCCTGATGTTTGGGGCAGAGCTGGCGATGTTTTTGGGCACGTTCCTCTTCTTTTACGACATCTGGGAAGAACGCCCCCGCGCCCGCGCGCGCCCCAGTGCGGCCCGGCCCAAATCAGCCCGAAGCGTGGATGTCTTTTTGACAACATATGACGAAGCAGAAGGCTTGGTGGAAGACAGCCTTAAAGCCGCACTGGCCATGCGCGTGCCGCGCGGCTGGACGGTCCAGCTGTCGATTTTGGACGACGGCAACCGCCCGGCTTTGGCGGCTTTGGCGCAAAAACACGACGTGCAGTACTTTGCCCGCCAATCCAATCTGGGCTTCAAAGCCGGCAACTTGCGCAATGCATTGTGGCACACCGACGGGGCGTTCGTCGTGGTGGCCGATGCTGACACACGCTTTTTTGCGACGTTTTTGGAAAACACGCTGGGCTATTTTCAAGACCCCAAGGTGGCCTGGGTGCAAACGCCGCATTGGTTTTGCGATGTCCCGCAGGGACGTGGTTTGGGGGAAAGAAAAGGGGAAGGGCGTGAACCGTTTTGGACGAAATGGATGGGATGGTGGAAAATTGGGCACGACCCGTTTGCGTCCGCGTCTCAAATCTTTTTCGATATTATTCAACGCCGCCGGGACCGCCATGGCGCAAGTTTTTGTTGCGGTGCGGCGTCCATTCACCGGCGCGAGGCACTGTTTGATGTGGCCTTAAAAACGCGAACCGGGGTTAATCCCGATCATCGCGCCCCCGTACAGCCGTTCCGGTTTCACGTATCCGAGGATATTTTGACGTCCATCGATATGCACGCCCACGGCTGGACATCTGTGTACCATCCCCAAGTGGAAGCCCGGATGCTTTCACCTTGGAGTGTTGAGGCCTGGGCCGCGCAAAACCTGAAGTATTCGGGGGGCAGCATTGATATCGCCGTCAATCGTTTCTGGTCGCGCTTGTTGCAAATACCGTGGCGCATTGGGCTGCACTATCTGGCGACGTTTTGGTCCTATTTCGCGGTGATCCCCTTCACGTTTTTGCTGCTGGCACCGGTCTTCGCATTGTTCACTGGCATCGCGCCGGTGAACAGCTATTCTGTTGAATTCTTCTTGCACCTGGTGCCCTTTCTTGTGGCTTTGGAATTGGCGCTTGTCCTTGGGATGAAAGGGCATGATGTCCATGCGGCACGGGCCGCAAACCTGATGGGGCTGCCGTTCGTTTTATACGCCATTTCCCTGGTGGTTCGCCGCAAAAAGATTGGGTTCAAGCCCACGCCCAAGACGTTGGATGGCCAAAATGCGTTGCGGTTTTTGTGGCCGCATTTGTCCCTTCTGGCTGTGTTTGCAGCGGCCGCCGTCTACGGGATTGCGGCCCATATCGCCGGATCGCGGGACCACACTTTGTCCATGCTTGTGGTGAATGTGTTCTGGCTGGCTTGGAATGGAATTGCGTTGTCGCGCGCTGTCTTGCTGATGCGTTGGTCACCGCAAAAAGCATTGGGTTATGAAATGGAAAGGGCAAAAGCATGCATCGCATAGCACGCGGAAAATCGTTGGGATTTGTACTGGCTTTCTTGGCGGCTGCCGGGATCGCCGTGTCTTTGGACGGTGTCAGCACCGCGCTTGCGCGCAGCATCGAACGGCCCATTCCTTACGCCACTGAAAACTTTCAACTTGCGGAAAAACAACCGCTGGATGTTCGCGATCAAAGGGCCGCGCGGATCGCGTGGGACTTCATCGAAAACAACACGGACCCGCACACGGGATGGGTCAGTTCTGTGGACGGGTTCCCATCGTCCACGCTTTGGGATCAAGGCAGTTACATCTTTGCTTTGGTGTCTGCCATGCGTCTTGGCGTGATCGAACGCGACGAATTTGATCACAGATTTCAGACATTTGTGACGGCACTGGCCCGCGTGGAACTGATCGATGCAAGCCTGCCCAACAAAGTGTACAATACCCAAACGCTTCGGATGACCGACTATGCCGATACGCTGACGCCTGACGGCATTGGTTGGTCCGCCCTCGATATCGCGCGGTTGCTGTTGGCGTTGCGCACCGTCGAACGTTTTGCGCCGCAGTTTGGGCCTGATATTCGCACCGTCCTTTCGTCTTGGGACTTCGACAAGATGACGCAGAACGGGCAGTTGATCGGCACCACACGGGACGGGGCCGACCTTATGGCACTGCAAGAAGGGCGGATCGGATATGAACAATATGGCGCGCGGGCAGCGGGGCTGTGGGGGATGGATGTGGTGCGGGCGATGTCGGCCATTCCGGTGCTGAATTGGCGCACCATCGCTGGGGTAGAGGTGCCCGTCGATGCCCGCACCGCTGCGCGTTTTGGGACGGTGACGCCCGTTTTGTCAGAACCATACATTCTGATGGGATTGGAATTGGGGTTTGACGCAGAAAGCCGCCTTATGGCCGACCGCGTCTTTGAAGCCCAGCAGGCGCGCTATCTGGCGGAAGGAACAGTCACGTTCGTTTCCGAAGACCACGTCGATGTAGCGCCCCATTTTGTCTATTCGTCTGTGTTTTCCAATGGCGCAGATTGGGCCGTGGTGGACATCGACGGGCGCCGCCATGACGATTTGCGCACCCAGTCGGCCAAAGCGACCTATGCTTGGGACGCGCTGTTTGACACGGAATATACCAACGCAGGGCTGGACCGGATTCAACACCTGGCCCGGGACGGGCAGGGGTGGATGGCTGGGGTCTATGAAAGCACAGGCAACTGGAACACATCGCTTAGCCTGAACACCAACGCCGTGATTTTGGAAGCGCTTCACTTCAAGCAGTTCGGGCCATTGTGGAACATGGCCAAATCACCCGGCGGAAGCTGACATCCCATCCCCAGGCGTAATGGGCCCTGGTCAATCGCGGGTGCCCGCAAAGCGGGTTTTCCAGGCGTCCCGATCTTCGTCTGCGATCTTGGAAAACAGGTTGTCTGGAACCGTGAATGACGCCCCGGGCACCAAAGTCTGCGCTGCGGCTTCAACATCGGATGGCCAACCGCCCGGTGTTTGGCCAAACGCGGCCAGCATTTTTGACGCCGCATCTGGAATAAACGGTTGCGACAAATGCCCGTAAAGGCAGATCAAATTCAACGACAGCCGCACGATGGCGGCAGCGGCCTCGGGATCCGTTTTGAAAACGGCCCAAGGCTGGGCATCTTGCAAATATTCATTGCCCAACACCCAAATGGCGCGCAGATCGGCTGCGGCTTTGCGCACCTCCATCCGGTCCATATGGCCTTCATAGGCGGTCAGCCGCGTTTGCAGATCGGCCAGCAGTGTTTGCGCCCGTGGGTCCAGCGCCCCGCCTTCGGGCACCACTTCGCCAAACTTTGAGCGGCAGAACTTTGTGACGCGGCTGACAAAATTGCCCAAGACGTCCGACAGATCTTTGTTGGTGTCCTGCTGGAACGCATCCCAGGTGAATTCGGTGTCGGAAGATTCTGGTGCGTGGGACAAAAGCCACCACCGCCAATAGTCTGCAGGCAGAATTTCCAAGGCTTGGTCCATGAAAATGCCCCGGCCTTTGGATGTGGAAAACTGTCCGCCGTCGTAGTTGAGGTAGTTGAAAGACTTGATGTAATCCACCAGCTTCCAGTCTTCGCCCGACCCCAGAATCGTGCTGGGAAAAGACAGGGTGTGGAAGGGGACATTGTCCTTGCCCATGAACTGGAAATAGGTGACGTCGCCCGCGCCCTTGTCCGTGCGCCACCAACTTTCCCAATCGCTGCCTTTGCCCGCGTCTTGCCATTCTTGGGCGCAGGCGATGTATTCGATGGGCGCGTCAAACCAGACATAGAACACTTTGCCATCCATGCCGGGCCAATCTTGCGCGCCCTTGCGGACGGGCACGCCCCAATCCAAGTCCCGTGTGATGCCCCGGTCTTGCAGGCCGTCGCCATCATTCAGCCATTTCTTGGCGATGGAAGTGGTCAAAACCGGCCAGTCGGTTTTACTGTCAATCCATGCGTTCAGTTGATCGCGCATGGCAGACTGGCGCAGGTACAGGTGGCGGGTGTCGCGGATTTCCAAATCGGTGGATCCGGATACGGCCGATCTGGGGTTAATCAAGTCGGTGGGGTCCAACTGCTTGGTGCAGTTTTCGCATTGATCGCCGCGTGCGCCATCATAACCGCAATTGGGGCAGGTGCCTTCGATGTATCGGTCCGGCAAGAAGCGCCCGTCGGCATGGGAAAATACTTGTTGTTCATCCACTTCGCGGATCAGCCCGTTGTCCGCCAGCTTGCCTGCAAAGTGTTGGGTCAAGGCACGGTTTTGATCGCTGGACGACCGCCCAAAATGATCAAAAGACAGGCGAAACCCCGCAGCGATGTCCGCCTGCACGGCATGCATTTCCGCGCAGTATTCGGCCACGGGTTTGCCCGCTTTGGCCGCAGCCAATTCGGCCGGTGTGCCGTGTTCGTCGGTGGCGCACAAAAACAATACCTGATGACCGCGGGCGCGTTTGTACCGGGCGAACAGGTCCGCGGGCAGTTGGCTGCCCACCAAATTGCCAAGGTGTTTGATCCCGTTGATGTAAGGGATCGCCGATGTGATCAAAATGCGCTGTGTCATGGCCGTGTTCCAACGTGGTGGGCTTTCCCTGTACCCCGCAGACACAGGCTTGCCCAGCCCCTTATCGGTCGCGCAATCGCCGCATCAAGCGCCCAATGATGAACGAGGTACGCGGGGCATAGACATAGGCCGTTTGCGCCGTCCGGGTCCGGCCTTGCAAAATCCGCCACGCCCCAAAGAAAGCCAGCGCAACATGGGCCGCCCCGATCAGGACGAAGAACGCACTGGGCCCGAAGGCGTCAATGACACGGGCCGTGACAAGGGGGGCGGTGATTGCGCCGACGGCATAGTAAAAGATCAGCGCGGCAGACAGTTCCACACGTTCATCGCTGGCGGCAAAGTCGTGGGCATGGGCCGCTGCGATGGAAAAGATGGGAAAGGTCATGAACCCAAAGATGAAGCTGGCGAAAAAAACAGTCAAATCGCTTTGGGCCAGGGCGGAAAACACGCAGGCCGCCACAGACACCAGGGACGTGCCCAACAGGATGTGACGTCTGTCATAGGTGTCGGCCAGCCAACCCGCAGGCAATTGCGCGATGGCGCCACCTGCCACGAAGACGGCCAAGAACCACCCGATTTCGGATGGCGACAGGCCGATGGTGTTGCCATAAACGGGACCCATCATACGGTAAGATGCGGTGGATACCCCGGCCACCACGACCCCCGCCACCGCCAGGGGCGACCGGCTTAAGGCCAACAGTGGGTTCAGGCGTGGGGCCTTGGAACTTTCGGGCGGGCGGGTGCTGGTCAGGGCCAGCGGCAAAAGCGACGCGCAACAAAACAGGGTCAGCAAGTTATAGGCCACATAGGTTTCGACCGAGGCCAAAGCGCCGATCATCAACTGCGCCATCAGCGATCCGCCAATGTCCACCATGCGGTAAATCCCCATGGCCCGGCCCCGCGTTTCGTTGGTGACTTTGGACTGCAACCAGGCTTCAATCACCGTGTAACAGGCGGCGATGCACAGCCCCGACGCGATGCGCAACACCGCCCAGGCCCAAGGATGTTGTGTCAGCGTATGGCCCAGCAATCCGATGGCCCCCAGGGCAGCAAAACAGGCAAAGGCGCGCGAAGGGCCAACGTTGCTGATCACTCGTGGCGCCCACCAGCAGCCGATGAAAAAGCCCACGAAATGGGCCGACCCCAACAGGCCGATTTGCCCAGTGGTGAACCCCAGGGCTTGGCCCGTGATGGCGTCAAAAGACCCCACACCGCCCGACGACAGTTGCAGCAAGATGATGGACAAGAACAGGGCGGCAAAGGAAATCAACAAGCGCATGGGCGCACTATGTCACGGCGCAAGCCCGATGTCTGTTGTCCTTTTTGCGGGGCGATTTGCGTTCAGTGCAAGGCTTAGCGGCGGGTGATATGGGCCTGGATATCCAGGTCGATGATGGGGCCCACGAACCCCGGAAACCCGGACATGCCAAAATCATTGCGGTTGATCTTGCCCTGCAAGCGGATCACCAGATTTCGCATTGAATTGCTTTGCCGAAACAGGTTGGCGCGCAAGGTCACGGGGCGGGTGACACCGCGTAAGGTCAAGGTGCCGGAAATGGTGGCGGTGGGCAGTGTGCCGCGCACAGATGTGCTGACAAAGTGGATGGTGGGGAATGCTGCGGCGTTCAGCATTTGCGGGCCGCGCACGGTTTGGGTGGCGAAGACAAACCCGGCTGTGGCCCGTTGGGCAGACAGTGTGGTTCTGACGGTAGAGTTTGCCAGGTTGTCAAAATCAATTGCGACGTCGGCGCTGATGACGGGGATGGTGCCGCGCACGGGGTTGTTTTCAAAGCGATAGATGAAGGCGCTTTCGGATTTGGCGATGTTCAAATCATAGGCAACGGGCGCGCCCATGGACGCACTGGCCCACAGAAAGGACCACACCAGGGTCCACAGGATGGCCCGAAGGGCTGCGTGAATGTGGCGCATGGGACAGGGCCTTTTGTGACGCTTCGACGTATCCATAACATGGATTGCGCCCGGCCGGTGTCAGAGTTTTGTGATGTCAGGCTTTTGCGATAGAGCCTGCGAGGCTTATCCCGGCAGGCGGTCTGTGGTCAGCTGTCCGTGGCGTTTGAACAACTGCCAACTTTGGGGCGGCAGGGTGCGCGCCTTGCGACGCGACAGTTTCCAACTTTCGTGGGGCCCACCGTCTTGGATCCCATCATGGCATGCAGCCATGTGCCAGCGACTTTCCACCCCCGGTGCGCCGCCATCGCCGGGGGTCAAGATCAGCCCCAGGGGGGTGTGGCTGCCTTCCAAGCTGCCGGTTTCAGCAGCCAAATGCAGACGGCGCACCGGTGTCAGGGCGGGCAGTCCGGGCAGGTCCGCCACCACCAAGGGCACGGTTCCGCTGCGCAGGCTTTCTTCAACAGACCACAACAGATCTTCGGCCCGATGGGGGGTGATGAAAGTCAACCGCCCAGGATTAACAAAGCTTTGCATGCCGTCGCTGTGGGGACGATCGGGCACCCAATCGGGAACGATCCAAAAGACCGGCCCGTCCATTTTGGCCGCCACCATCATCGCCATGGTGCGCCGGTTCGCGCCGCAACATTCGTGCACGCGCCCCAATTGCAGCGTCACATTGGGCGCCACTTCCACGGCGCGGGGTTTGGCCTTGGGGTGGGTTTGCGACCGGCGGGTCAGGATATGTGCGGCGGGATGGCCCATGGCAGAGATATAGATGTTCTTATTTTGTTCTTCAAGTCTGAACTTGCGCCCGTGGGGCGAGGGGCTAGTCTTTGCGGGACCATAAAAGGACGCACCCCATGAAGATGAACCCCGTCGGCCGCACTGACATGATGATGTCGGACTTGTGCTTGGGCACGATGACATACGGCACCCAGACTGATCCCCAGGACGCCTTTGCACAAATGGACATGGCCCTGGATGCGGGGATCAACATTTTTGACACTGCCGAAATGTATCCGGTGAATCCGATTTCTGCGCAAACCCAGGGACGGTCAGAAGAAATCGTCGGCGCATGGGCCAAGGATCGCGGCACGCGCGACCGGGTTTTGATCGCCACAAAACACGCGGGCAACGGCATCAAACACATCCGCGACGGGGCAGACATCACGGCCCAGTCCGTGCCCGACGCCATCGACACCAGCCTGGCCCGGCTGCAAACCGATTATATCGACCTGTATCAGCTGCACTGGCCCAACCGGGGCAGTTATATGTTTCGGCAAAATTGGACCTATGACCCGTCAAAGCAGGATCGCGCAAAGACCTTGGACAACATGGCCCAGGTGTTGGAAGCGCTGCAAAAGGAAGTGGACCGGGGCCGCATTCGCGCGTTCGGGTTGTCCAACGAAAGTGCCTGGGGCACCGATCAGTGGTTGCATCTGGCGCAAGCGGGCCACGGTCCCCGGGTGGCGACAATTCAGAACGAATACAGTTTGATGTGCCGGCTGTACGACACCGATTTGGCAGAGCTGAGCGTGAATGAAGACGTTGGCCTGTTGGCGTTTTCCCCTTTGGCCACGGGATTGCTGACGGGCAAATATGCCGATGGCGCAGTGCCCGAAGGCAGCCGAAAATCTGTGTCGTCAGGTTTGGGCGGCCGGGACACAGCGCGGGCCCACGATGCGGCAGGGGCCTATGTCGCCATTGCACAAAAACACGGGCTGGATCCGGTTCACATGGCATTGGCATTTTGTCAGGCCCGGCCGTTCATGGGATCGGTGATTTTTGGGGCCACCACAGCCGATCAATTGGCACGGATCATCGACGGCAAGGATGTAGAGTTAAGCCAAGAAGTACAGCGCGATATCAACCGCGCCCACCAAGCCCACCCCATGCCGTACTGACAGGGGGTGTCCTGGCTTTGGGGCCTGCGGCCCCGCCGCCAGGACCGGGCACCCGGGGGCTGTGCGCCCCCGGACCCCGCAGAGTATTTTCAAACAAAAGAAGTTCAGACTGGTTTTGCAGGACAGAATCGGCGAACGCTTTGCGCGACAGTGAAGGAGGGGACCCATGCCGCTGACCATGAACCGAGAGGTGTTCATCACCTGTGCCGTAACCGGATCCGGGGGCACGCAAGACAAAAGCCCCCATGTGCCCCGGTCCCCAAAACAGATTGCCGACAGCGCAATCGCGGCGGCCAAAGCAGGGGCCGCGGTGGTGCATTGCCACGTGCGCGATCCCAAGACCGGCGCGCCGTCGCGCGACTTGGCCTTGTATCGCGAAGTCACAGACCGCATTCGCGACGCTGCCGTGGATGTGGTGTTGAACCTGACCGCAGGCATGGGCGGGGATATGGTGTTTGGCGATGTGGAAGCGCCGCTGCCCCTGAAGGACGCGGGCACCGACATGATCGGCGCCAGCGCCCGGGTGGCCCATGTGGCCGAATGTTTGCCAGAAATTTGCACCCTGGACTGCGGCACAATGAACTTCGCCGAAGCCGATTACGTGATGACCAACACACCCGGCATGTTGACCGCCATGGGGCAGATGATGACCGACTTGGGTGTAAAGCCAGAGATCGAGGCGTTTGACACGGGCCATCTGTGGTACGCCAAGCAGTTGGTGAAAGACGGTGTGCTTAACAGCCCCGCGTTGGTGCAGCTGTGCATGGGGGTGCCTTGGGGGGCGCCAGATGATTTGAACACGTTTATGGCCATGGTAAACAATGTTCCGGATGATTGGACATTCAGCGCCTTTGGGTTGGGGCGGCACCAGATGCCTTATGTCGCCGCGTCCGTTCTGGCAGGGGGCAACGTGCGGGTGGGTCTGGAGGATAACCTGATGTTGGATCGTGGCGTCTTGGCTGAGAATTACCAGCTGGTGGACCGCGCCGTGGGAATTATCGAAAATCTGGGTGCCACGGTGATTGGGCCAGACGCGGTGCGCGAAAAATTGGGCTTGGTGAAGCGTGCGCCCAAGGCGTGAAGCAAAGGGAACCTTGTGCGCAAAGGCGCGGCAGAAACAATGAAGGGCCTGTGATGACCAAAACAGCAGCAATCATCGGCGGGGGTGTGATCGGCGGCGGATGGGCCGCGCGGTTCTTACTGAACGGATGGGACGTGCGGGTCTTTGACCCAGACCCGGAAGCAGCGCGTAAGATTGGCGAAGTTCTGGACAACGCCCGTCGGTCTTACCCGGGCCTGATGGACCGGGGCGTGCCGCGCGAAGGGCGTTTAAGCTTTCACCCCACGATGTCAGACGCTGTGGCCGGCGCGATATGGATTCAGGAAAGTGTGCCGGAACGGTTGGAATTGAAGCAAAAGGTGTACCAAGCCTTACAAGCGGAGTGCGATCCGCAGGCCGTTATCGGGTCGTCCACGTCTGGGTTTAAACCGTCTGAACTGCAAAGCTGCGCCACACGGCCCGAACAAGTTTTGGTCTGCCACCCGTTCAACCCCGTCTATCTTCTGCCTTTGGTGGAAGTGGTGGGCACAGACAAGAACAGCGAAGACCTGCACACCCAGGCGGCGGATATTCTGACCAGCCTGGGGATGCATCCGTTGCGCGTGCGCAAGGAAATCGACGCCCATATCGCGGATCGTTTCCTGGAAGCCGTTTGGCGCGAAGCGCTTTGGTTGATCACAGATGGCATCGCCACCACCGAAGAAATCGACAACGCCATCCGGTACGGGTTTGGGTTGCGATGGGCCCAAATGGGGCTGTTTGAAACGTACCGCGTGGCAGGCGGGGAAGCGGGCATGCGCCACTTCATGGCGCAATTTGGCCCGGCTTTGAAATGGCCCTGGACCAAACTGATGGATGTGCCGGAATTCACCGAAGACTTGGTGGATATGATTTCGGACCAGTCGGATGCACAGTCCGGTCGCCATTCCATCCGCGATTTGGAACGCATCCGCGACACCAATTTGGTGGGGATTTTGCGCGCCCTGAAGGCCCAGGATTGGGGGGCGGGGGCGCTGCTGAATGCGGCCGAACAAGACCCGCCGCCCGTGGACCCGACTGATTTGGTCGAAACGGTGCGCCGCGTGGTGCCGCTGGATTGGACCGATTACAACGGCCACATGAACGAAGCGCGGTACTTGCAGGCCTTTGGCGATGCTACGGATCGGTTCATGGAAATCATTGGCTGCGATGCGCAGTACATCGCCACAGGCGGCAGTTACTTCACCGCCGAAACCCATATCCGCCACGTGGATGAAGTGCACGCTGGCCATGAAATAACGGTGCGGACCTACTGCGCCTTGGGGGCGGGCAAGAAGATGCAGCTGTTTCACCAGATGTTTGAAGGCGACCGGCTGTTGGCCACAGGCGAACACCTGTTGATCCATGTGGATTTGCAAACGCGCAAATCGTCGCCCCCTGGGGATGCGGTGGCCAACGCCCTGGGGGCCATTGCCGATCAGCACGCAAAACTGACGCCGCCCACGGGCATGGGCCGGGCAGTGGGGCAACGATGAAAACGGTTCTGATAACCGCAGGCGGCAGCGGCATCGGGCATGCCATGGGTCGCGCCTTTGCCGCCAAAGGCTGGCAGGTCTGGGTGACGGACATCAACGTTGCGGCTTTGGCCGACTGTCCCGACACTTGGGAAAAAGATGCGGTGGATGCCGCAGATGCGCCTGGCATGGCCGATCTGTTCGACCGGATCGGCAGCCACTGGGGGCATTTGGACGCTGTGGTGGCCAATGCGGGCATCGCCGGTCCCACCGCAATGGTAGAAGAGGTGGAGCTGACCGATTGGCAGCGCTGCATGGCGGTGAATCTAGAAAGCTCTTTCCTGACAGCCAAATTTGCGGGGCCGTTTTTGAAACACACCAAAGGGGCCATGGTGCTGACCAGTTCCACGGCGGGGATTTACGGCTATCCCAATCGCGCGCCTTATGCCGCGGCCAAGTGGGGCGTCATTGGATTGATGAAAACCTTGGCCATGGAATGGGGCCCCAGCGGCGTGCGGGTCAACGCCATCTGCCCCGGGGCCGTGGAAGGCCCCCGCATGGACGGCGTGATGGAACGCGAAGCCGCAGCCAAGGGCACCACGCCGCAAGCAATCTATGATGGTTATGCCGCTGGGGTGTCCATGCGCAGCCTGGTTCAGGCGGACGACATCGCCAACATGGCCCAGTTTTTGTGCAGCGATGAAAGCCGCTTGGTGTCGGGCCAAGTGATCGCGGTGGACGGGCACACCGAAAATCCCGATCCCAAAGTCTGACCCTTTCGGATTGAGACCGCGCCACCGCTGGCGGGGCCACAGGAAATAGCATAAGCCCACCCCATGGCTTGGGTCTTGGTTTCTTTGGCGGCAGCGGCGCTGCAAACCTTGCGCTTCATGGTGCAAAAGAAGTTGCGGATGGACAGCTTGTCTTCGGCCGGGGCCACCTATGCCCGGTTTGTCTATGCCGGTCCGTTGATCGTGGTGGTGGCGGTCACATACCTTGGCGCGGTGGACAGCGGTTTGCCGGACTTGTCGTTGCGGTTTTGGGTCTTTGCTGTCGTGGGGGGCATCACGCAAATCGTGGCCACCATGTGCACCGTGTCGCTGTTCCAAGAACGCAACTTCACCGTGGGCATCACGTTGAACAAGACCGAAGTTCTGCTGACCGTCATCGCGGGCATCGTGATTTTGGGGGATTTTGTCAGCCCCTGGGCGGTTCTTGCCATCGCCATCGGGGTTCTGGGTACATTGATCCTGTCTGCAGTGCCCAAAGGACATGGCAGTTGGGCGCAGCAGATATGGAACCGCGGCACCGCCCTGGGGCTGGGGGCCGGATTGTTCTTTGGCTTGTGTTCGGTCGCTTATCGCGGGGCCACGTTTGAAATCGCGTCGGGCGATGTGCTGGTGCGGTCCCTGACCACTTTGATGATGGTGATTTTGGTGCAAGCGGCCCTGATGACCGTGTTTTTGCGCCTGCGCGAACCCGGCCAGATCGGGGCGGTGTTTCGGGCGTGGCGAACGGCAATCTGGGTGGGGCTGTTGTCGTTGGGCGGCTCTGTCGGGTGGTTCACAGCCTTCGCCATGCAAAACGCCGCCTATGTCAAAGCCGTGGGGCAGGTGGAAATCATCTTCAGCCTGGCCATCACCACCTTCATTTTCGGCGAACAGATCACCCGCCGGGAAATCACCGGGGTCGCTTTGTTGCTGATCAGCGTGGTGTTGTTGGTTCTGTTGGTGTGACGGGATCAGCCTGCAGGCGGTGAAATAGGCTTTCTTCGTCGGTGTTTTCAAAAAACGGCACGGACGGGGGTGGCGCAATTTCTGTCAGACCGGCCAATTCCCCAAGAACGACAGATGTGATGAACGGCAAATCCAACGCCCGCGCCTGGGACAGCGACACCCATGACAGATGGGACAGTTCGTCGGTGGCATCCGAAAAATCGTCCGGGTCCGTGGCCAAATCTTCGGCCCGCAACAAAAAGAATCGCGCGTCAAAGCGGCGCGGACGGCCCGGCGGTGTGATGGCGCGAAAAAAGAACGTCAGCCCCCCGGCATGGGGGCGAAAGCCTTTGGCGGCAAACCCGGCCCAATCATCTGGGGCATCGGGCCATGGGGCGGGGTGGCCCAGGATTTGTCCAGTTTCTTCCCACAATTCGCGGATGGCGGCGGCTGCCAAGGCCGTGGGTGTGGTGTCCTGGGCGCGGTGGCGCAGTCGTGCGGCACAGGCTTCAGGCAAGGGCGTCATCAAATCTATGGCGGCATCGCTGTCGTCCACCCGCCCGCCGGGGAACACAAATTTGTTGGGCATAAACGCCGCCTTCGCCCCCCGCTGCCCCATCAAAATGCGCGGGGCATCCGGGAAATCCCGAAGGACGATAACGGTGGCAGCGGGGCGAATGGGGGTTTGTGTCATGGTGCCGCAACTGTGCGTCACGGGGCACATCAAGGCAAGGGCACACCGAAATTGAAGCCACCGAAAAAAATTTTCAAATCGCGCGACGGAAGTTCAGGCGTGCTGCGTTTAGTTCACAACCAAGCTGGGATTGAGGCCGGCTTGGCGTTTATGATTGGCAACAGAAGGGTACAGCCATGAAATCTATCGCATTGATCACCGCAGCCGCACTTGTTGTGGGCGTCGCCGCCCCCGCCGTGGCAAAAGACCATCGCGGCAAAGCGGCCAGCTTTGAAGAATTGGACACCAACAACGACGGATCCCTGTCGTTGGCTGAATTGGAAGCCCGCAGCGCTGTGCGCTTCGCTGCCATGGACGCCAACAACGACGGCAGCATCAGCGTGGCAGAAATCGTGGCCCGCGCCCCTGAAGATAAAAAGGACCGCGCCGAAAAGCGTGCAGCGCGGATGATCAAGCGCTTGGACAAAAACGGGGACGGCCAGTTGCAAGAGTCGGAACTGCCAACGCGCGGGGCCGAACGCATGATGAAGCGGGTGGACACTGACGGCAATGGGGCCATCAGCAAAGCCGAATTCGACGCCATGAAAGACAAGCGCAAAGGCAAACGCCAAAAGAAAGATGGCTCTGACAGCTAAGCGCGCATGTGCCTTTGGGGTGGGCAGCTTGCGTTGCCCGCCCCACTTGCTTTGGCCACTGAATTTACGTAGCGCGGTTTCAATGATGCCTTTGGACGCCAAGACCAGCCCCGACGATGATGCCGCTTTGCTGGTGGCATTTGCAGCGGGCGACCCACACGCCGCCAAGGCGTTGGTGGCGCGCTTGGGGCCGATGGTATTTGCCATGGCCCACCGCATGTTGGGCAACCGGGCCGAAGCTGAAGACGTGGCCCAAGATGCCCTGGTGCGACTGTGGAAAATCGCGCCAGATTGGGACCCGGACAGGGCCAAGGTGACCACCTGGCTGTACCGTGTCACCAGCAACTTGTGCATCGACCGCTTGCGCAAGCGCCAGCGGTTTTCGGGCGAAGAGGTGCCGGAACAGGTCGACCCCCAGCCCTTGCCAGACCGTCGGATGCAAGACGACCAACGCCGCGACGCGCTGCAAACTGCCTTGAACGCCTTGCCGGACCGTCAGCGCCAGGCCGTTGTGCTGCGTCAAATCGAAGGGTTGGCGAACCCAGAAATCGCCAAGATTATGGACACAAGTGTGGAAGCAGTGGAAAGCCTGACTTCCCGGGGCAAACGCGCCCTGGCCAAGATTTTGGCCCCGCAAAAGAACGCGCTAGGATTGGGGGATGGTGATGAAACACCCTGAACACGACGACATTGATCCAAATTTGGAAGACTTCTTCCAAGCCGCGCGGGCGCAACCGCCGCTGCCCAGGCCTGCGTTCATGGACACATTGGTGATGGATGCCTTGGCCCAGCAACGCCCTGCGGCGCGTCCGGCGTCCGTTTTGGCCACCTTGGGCCAAGCCCTGGGCGGTTGGTTCGGCGGCGCGGGTTTGGCCACGGCCATGGCGCTTGGGTTGATGCTTGGCGTCAACTTCGGGGACGCTATGGGTGTGGGGATGGCCGACGTGCAAGAAGCCGCCGCGGACGAGTTTGCCTGGTTGGATGATTTCGCTGAATTGACCTGGGAAGAATTTTAACAGAAAGGCGCGGGAATGCGTGTTTTGAAAATCGCCTTGTTTGCATCATTGGCCGTCAACCTGTTGGTGGTTGGCTTTTTTGTTGCGACCGCCGCGAAGCATTGGCGCGGTGGGGATCGGCCCGGCCCGGCGATTGCTGTTCCTGACAACGGTTTGGTGCACCGTGGTGCCCACAGAAAAGACGGGGACCGCCGGGGGCCTGCCATGCGCCAAGCCCCACCGGTGTTGTTGTGGCCATTGATGGCGCAACTTTCGAAAGAAGACCGCCGCGCCTTTGCCAAAAGTGTGAACCAAGCCCACAAAGCAGCGGGCTTTGCGCGGTCCGATATGCGTGCTTTGGCGGCCCAATTGGCAACCGCTTTGGAAGCGGACCCTTTCGATGTGGCCGCCGTTGAAACAGCCTTCCGGACGTTGCGCGCCACGATGGATGCGCGCGCGCAAGTGGTGGAAGAAAAGATGCTGGGGGTGATTGCAGCCATGCCAGCGGACCGCCGCAAAGCCATTGCGGCAGACCTGCGATCGGCCAAAAACGGGCGCAAACGGTTTTAAGGTTGCCTTGGCTTTACCCCGCCAGGGGCAAGTCAACGGGGCCAAGGCTGGCCCGGCTGCGCAACATGGCCAACAAGTGATCGTCGTGCGACGGCATGCGCTGGATTTTAGGGTTCAGCTTGCGCAAGAAGACCCGGATCGGCGCGCCATCCATGTTGTTTTGCGGCAGATGGGACGTAGAGATATCCACCGCTTTGGCGATATCGCGCGCGGCGTCAAAGGATTTGACCCGTAAAAGCATGCGCAATTCGTCCGGGGCCCAGTGACCCATGGGATGGTTTTCCCCCACAATGGCGCGGCACGTGCTGGCAAAGTCATGCAGCGTCGCCGCACACCCGTCGCGCGCCACCAACCGCAACACAAATGCAGGCGATTGCCCCGCGCGCGCGGCTTTCACCAAACGGTCCAGATCGGTCTTGGCAATCAAGTCCCGTGAAGTGCCGGGGGGGGCAGTCATTGTCCGCGTGCGGAAATACCGGTCCAGTTTCAGACGCAATTCTTCGTGCCCGCAGTTTTGCCCCAAGATGTCAGCGGCTTCGTTGCGCTGGCGCAGTCCAAAGGCAGAGTTGCCATTGGCGGCCACCAAAATGACCTTGGCGGGGTCCACTGCCGCATTGTCCAAAACCTGACCCACCGTCGCGTCATCTTCAACGATGTAAAGCGCCGCATCGTCGTCTGGGGTTTGCCCATGCACCGGGGACGTAATGGACACGCGCCGATACCCCAAGCTGGTCAGTTGCAATCGCATTTGACGCGCCAAAAATACCCTGGCCATGACCAAAGCAATCGGTCGCCCCAGCTGCGAAAAGGTTCCGTCATCGTAAAAGTCTTTCATTGCCCACACCTCTGTTGATTTTCCGGTCATCTTCCGCGATTTGGATTAAAATAGCCTTCACACGCCCAAAGGTTTTGCCGATGCACATCGACCGCGCCCAAACGATCGCCCTGCAAGCTGTGGCTTGGTTGATGGAAACGGACGACCTGCGCGACGTGTTCTTGGGGGCGACCGGCACGTCGGAAGGCGATTTGCGCACCCGGTTAAGCGAAGACGCCTTCTTGGTGTCGGTCCTGGAATTTCTGTGCAACGACGATGCTTGGGTGGTGGGGTTTTGCGATGCGCACCAGCTGGATTATACCGCCCCGATGGAAGCCAAGCAGTCCTTGCCCGGCGGGGCAGAGGTGAACTGGACATGATCAAGGCTCTGATCTTCGACAAAGACGGCACGTTGTTTGATTTTCAGGCCACATGGGGGGCTTGGGCAGGCACCGTTCTGGACGATCTGGCCCAAGGGGATGCGGCCCTGTTGGCGCGGTTGGCTGCGGTCTTGGACTATGACTTGACCGCCCGCGCCTTGACCGCGCGCAGCTTGGTGGTGGCCGGCACCCCGCGCGAGATTGTGACAGCCATCGCGCCGGACCTGCCGGGCTGGACAGCCGATGCGCTGTACGATCATTTGAACGACCGGGCGGCCAAGGCCCCGCAGGTGGAAGTGGTTCCCTTGGCCCCTTTTTTTGCAGGGTTGAAATCCGCCGGTCTGAAAGTGGCCGTTATGACCAATGATGCCGAACGCCCTGCAAAGGCGAATTTGGCGGCGCATTTGGACGTACTTGATATGGTGGTGGGCAGCGACAGCGGCTTTGGGGCTAAGCCTGACCCGGACCCGCTGCTGGCCATCGCCCGGCACTTGGATCTGCCGCCCCAGGCTTGCGCTATGGTGGGGGACAGCACCCATGATTTGCACGCAGGCCATGCTGCGGGAATGACCACAATCGCTGTGCTGACGGGGCTGGCCCCCCGTGATGTTTTGGCCCCCCATGCCGACGTTGTCTTGGACACCATCGGCGACATTCCTGCCTGGTTGGAAGCCGCTGCGACATAAGGTGTCGCAAACGACGAACCATTGCCCACCGTGATCCCGCAGCTTGGGGCCGAAGCACACGGAAAGGGACGCACATGGCACGGCGCGGCGGCGGCAGGGCGGGCAACACCCGGCGGGATATGAAGGGCATTGATCAAATGTCCTGGCGGATCACGGAAAATATGGATGCCCCAACCGAACCGCTGACCCCTGACGGGGTCCTGGCCATCCACAATGCCGCCATGGAGATCTTGGAAGACATCGGGATCGACTTCCTGAACGAAGAGGCGTTGGAGCTGTTCAAAGAAGCGGGCTGCCGTGTGGACGGTGAAAAGGTGTTCTTTGACCGCGGCTGGATCATGGAAATGGTGGGCAAAGCGCCCGAGACATTCACCATCACCCCCCGCAACCCAGACCGCGCGCTGCCCATCGGGGGCAATATCATCACGTTTGGCAACGTGTCTTCGCCGCCCAATTACTGGGACCTGGAGCTGGGCAAGAAGGTGGCGGGCAATCGCAAACAATGCGCTGACCTGCTGAAGCTGAGCCATTACTTCAACTGCATCCACTTCGTGGGCGGGTATCCGGTGGAACCTGTGGATGTGCATGCCTCTATCCGGCACTTGGAGATTGGGTTTGATAAGCTGACCCTGACCGACAAAGTGATGCACACCTATTCGTTGGGCAAAGAACGCGTCGAAGATAAGATGGAAATGGTGCGCATTTCCGGCGGTTGGACGGATGAGGAATTTGAAGCCAGCCCGAAGATGTACACCAACATCAATTCTACATCGCCCCTGAAACACGACCACCCGATGATCGACGGCTGTTTGCGCATGGCCCGACGTGGCCAAGCGATTGTGGTGACGCCGTTTACCTTGGCCGGGGCCATGGCGCCGGTGACCATGGCGGGGGCCGTGGCGCAGTCCATCGCCGAAGGGCTGTGCGCCATTGCGCTGTTTCAATATGTGCGCCCAGGGATCCCTTGCGTGATCGGTACCTTCACCAGCAACGTGGATATGAAATCAGGCGCGCCCGCCTTTGGCACGCCCGAATACATGCGCGCCACCCAGATGACGGGCCAGATGGCGCGATTTTACAAGCTGCCGATGCGGTCATCGGGCGTGTGCGCTGCCAATGTGCCGGACGGCCAAGCGATGTGGGAAACGTCCAATTCGCTGTGGGCATCAGTCCAGTCGGGGACAAATATGGTCTATCACGCTGCAGGATGGCTGGAAGGTGGGTTGATCGCCAGCCCCGAAAAGTTTGTGATGGACTGCGAAGTTCTGCAAATGATCCAGCGGTATATGGAACCCGTGGTGGTGGCCACAGGGCCGGAAGACACAGCGGTAGAGGCCATCAAAGACGTGGGTTCCACCGGGCATTTCTTCGGCATCCAACACACCCAAGACAGGTACGAGACCGCGTTTTACCAACCCTTCGCGTCTGATTGGCGCAACTTCGAAGGGTGGGAAGCGGCGGGCGGGGTCTGGACCGCCGAACGCGCCCACAAGATTTATAAGTCCATCATGGAAGCTTACGTTGAACCGCCCATGGACGTGGCCCACCGCGATGCGCTGCGCGACTTTGTGGACCGCCGGATCGCCGAAGGGGGCGCGCCCACAGACTTCTGACGATTTTATGTATTGCCGCTTTGTTAACTTCCCAAAGGTAAGAAAATTTCACTCTGGGGAGGGAGCCCAATGCACGGAATGGTTCACAAAGGGATCGGCGTTTTTGCCACGGACTATTTTGGGTCTGACGCGTGGGATGGCCTGCGCAGGGAATTGGGCATCGACATTGATCCGGCATCCGCCACCCAGTTGAACGATTTGGTGGCCACGCAAATCCTGTTCAATTTGGCAGATCGATCCGGTCGATCCAAACGCGATGTGATGGAAGACTACGGCACGTTTTTGATGACATCGGACGTGACGTCGGGCATCCGGCGGCTGATGCGTTTCGGGGGGTCTGACTTTCTGGAATACATCGACTCGTTGGAAGACCTGCCCGGGCGGGTTCGCCTGGCCATCGACGATTTCATCTTGCCCCCGCTGACGGTGATCCAAAGTTCAGAGTCCACCTATAAGGTTTGGGTCGAAACCAAGCTGGGGGCGTTCACCTTTGTGTTGATCGGCATGTTCCGGGCCATGGCCGATGATTACGGCGTGTTGAGTGAGATTAAGCACGAAGAACGCCGCGACACGGGCGACATGATCTCTATCAAGATTTTCGATGTGGGGTTTGACGCAGGACGTGACTTTTCCCTGGTGGGCGCGGCATGACGACTGGTGATCTTACCCCGATGCATTCGTGCTTTGACATCATTTGCCCCATGCACTTCCAGTTTGATGATCGTGGGACCATCGTTCATGTGGGCCCCACCTTGGCCAAAATTGCGCCGTCGGTCTTGAAGGGTCAGTCGGTGTGGGATGCGTTTCACATTTCGCGACCGCGCGGCACCGAAACAATTGCGGATCTTTTGGCGCTGAATGGCCGCAAAATTCACATGCACTTTCAAGACGACCCATCCATCAGTTTCAAAGGGGTCTGCGCCCAGGGCAATTTCTTCACCTTTATCAATCTGTCCTTTGGCATCGGGCTGGTGGACGCGGTGCAGCGGTTTGGTTTGACCAACAGCGATTTTGCGGGGACCGATCTGGCGATTGAAATGCTGTATCTTACGGAAGCCAAGAAGATGGCCATCGCGGAAAGCCGCGCCTTGACCCAAACCTTGGTGGAAGCGCGCAAAAAAGCCCTGGCGCAGGCCAATTCCGATGCGCTGACCGGACTGGCCAACCGCCGCGCCATGGGGGAACGGTTGCAGACGCTGATCAACCGGGACAAAGACTTTGCCTGCATGCATCTGGATTTGGACTATTTCAAAGCAGTCAACGACACCTATGGCCACGCAGCGGGGGATCACATTTTGGTGGAAGTGGCGCGGATCTTGGAATCTGAAACCCGCAAAGAAGACTGCGTGGCGCGGGTGGGGGGCGACGAATTCGTCATCCTGTTTGTGGGTCTGACGGATCGGGAAATTTTGGATGCCATTGCCCGGCGGATCATCGAAAAACTAGAAGTGCCTGTGCGATACGCCGGGCAAATCTGCGAAATATCCGGCAGCGCGGGCACGACGCTTTCCACCGGCTATGCCAAGCCCAATCCAGACCAATTGCTGTGCGACGCAGACTTGGCGCTTTATGCGTCAAAAAACAACGGGCGTGGGCAGCACATGTTCTACAGTCCCCAGCTGACGGCCAGTTAATCTGCCTGGGGCCCACCAGGTCAAAGCGCAAAGATTGTCTGCCCCTATGTGCCGTGCGCGCATTGATCGGTTGCCCATATCTTTCGCGTGCTGCCAAATTCCTTGGCCCGTCCGTGGCTGTCGGGGGGCTGGCCTATATAGACGCCCACCAAGCAGGGCACCGATATGTTGCGATCTTCAATGACAGCTCAAAATCTTGGCTGGACCGAGCGTTGGGCGTTTGGGCGGCCACCAGCAACCTTTGCCAGCTTCGGATTCATGGCTGATTGCTGCCTTTTCGCCCCCGAAAATCCCCGAAAATTCAATTTGATTCGCGACCTGTTCGCCCACTGTCATCTTGCCATTCCATTTGACGACGCGGGTTGAGCGGGAATTTGCTGCAACTCACGGTGGATTTTCCCTGAGGGAATATAACTTTCGCGAAATTCAAATTGCCTTTAAGCCTCAGAAACTAAACATTTTCCTGAAATTTCATTGAATTTGGGGTGCGCAGTCCTGGTCTGTATTGCCATCGCCAACGCGGCTGGCAGGTGGCTGTGCGGCGCATCCGATTTTCCAAAAAACGCAATGGTCCGTAAGACGAAGATGTCGAGAACAAGCGCATCACAGGTGCGTGCGTTCGTCTTCGGTGGGGCGAAGCGACACGTTGCGTGATTGTGCGCGTTGAGGGGGGGGAACCCTTGCCAGAGCTGCCATCGGCACGGTGCCGATCCACTGCCTGGTAAACGCGTTTATTGAGGAAGTGGAACAGTACTATGTCGGACGTTAACACCTTGGGCACAGAGACGCCCACCAGAGAGCAAGGCACATTCGAAGTTGTCGCTTTGGCACCGCAGCCGCGGGAAGGGACCCTTGCCATTGCAAGCGTTGCACCTGGTGCTTCGTCTGAACAATCATATTCCATTCTGGTGTCGTCGACCGGCGCTGTTTACATCGTTGAAGAAGGTGTCGACAAGGAACCGATCTTTAAAACAGACGACGGCTTTCTGACAGCCAACGACCAATTCACCACCCACGCAACATGGTCGTCCACCACAGGCACTGTCATTACGGTTCAAAATGAAGAAACCGGGGCCACTGAACAAATCACTTTGTCCGACAGCCAAGTGTTCAGTGCCGGGTCTGAAGTTCAAACCATTGAACAAACTGGCGATAACACTGGCACAGGCGTTCTTACAGCTGCGGTCCAACCAACCGAGACCACATACACCGTGCGTCCTGTGGAAGAAAACATCGCCATCAAAGGCGCGGTAAACGGAACGTCCGACAACGACATAATTGACGCCAATTTTGCAGACGCGGAAGAAGAAGGCGTCTCTCGCGCGAACGACAGTGTGATTGCAGGCCAGGGTGATGACCAGCTTTATGGGTATGCCGGTGCCGACACGCTGTTCGGTGGAACTGGGTCTGACGCTATCGATGGTGGCGAAGGCAATGACCAAATCTTTGGCGGCACTGGGGCCGATAAAATCGACGGTGGCGCAGGCACCGATGCGATCTTGTCAGGGTCTGGCGACGACTTCGTTATCGTGGACGATGGGTTCGGTTTGGCCGACAGCGAAGCAGACAAAGTCAATGCGGGTGCCGGGTCTGACACGATCATGGCTGGCGCAGGCGACTATGTCGACGGCGGCGCTTCGAAAGGTGATGTCAATGTCTTGATCATCAACGATGGTGACCAGGTTACCGGGGTAAAATACAACGATGATCAAACCTCGGGTGTGGTTCAGTATTCCGACGGTCAGTCGCTGACATTCCAAAACATTCAACAAATTCAAGGTCTTGGCGTAAGACCATCAATCGATGGGATCGTGAACGGCACAGCCCAAGGCGATGTGATCGACCAAAGCTATGACCAGGACCCCCACGGCGACAGCGTGGATGCAGGGGACGCGGTTCTGCCTGGCGACACCAACGATATGGACGTGATCGAAGCCTATGGCGGCAATGACACGATCACCGCTGGCAACGAAGACGATGAAGTCTTTTCGGGTACGGGCAACGACTGGGCGCAAGGCAACGCCGGCGACGATTTTGTCGACGGTGAGCAAGGCGCTGACACGCTTTACGGTGACAACGGCAATGCTGTGTTGATGACGAACACAGGTCCGTCGCTGAGTGCGGACATGATCCAGGCCCAGAACAAAAGCCTCGCAGCCGACTCTGAAACCACATACTGCGTCGGCGAAGACGGCGAACTGTGCATCGACTTTGACACTGAAAAGTCGATGGTCACAGAAGACGTTTGGTTTGCCAGCAGCGTTGTGGTCACCAGCCAAAGCGGCGAAATCCTGGGCGATTGCACGGTTTTGGAAGGCGAAAATAACGAATTCACCGTTAAGCTGGACCAAGTTGTGACCCAGGACACCTGGATCACCGTAAACATCACGGACGGTACCGCCAACCAAGCTGGTGATCCGGAAGAATTCATTCCAAACCCTGTTTACACCCAATACGACGGTGTGACCCAGTATTGGTGGCAAAACGCGTCGCACTTTAGCTGGGCGCAAGGTCAATCTTGGTACAATGGGATCAACAACAACCTGATGTCCAGCGGGCCAGACGCCCAGGGCAACGTGACCACAGACAGCTATGTCGGTGTCAACCAGTTGACCAACGACTTCCGCGTGTTTGATGAAAACGGCACCGAAGTCACCGGGCAAACGTTCCAGGTCATGGTGCCAGCGGGCAGCGACACGTCGAATGCGTTTTCTGTCGAAGGTCTGCGCGAAACATCCATCAACGGGATGAACCAAACCTTTGGTGGCGCGCCCATCGAAGGGGACGAAACATTCACGCTGCAAGTCACCGAGATTGGTGGCCAATCCGTGGCGGCCCCCGTCAAGGACGTGGACATTCTGGACGATCCAGCCAACACATATTCGCCGATTGCGTTTGATCTGTCCGGGAACGGCCAGATCGATGTAACGGGCACCAGCACGGCCTACGGCCACGCTTATAACGGCGGTGCGACAGTCAGCTTTGACATCGACAATGACGGTGTGAACGAAGATATCGAATGGCTGGCTGGCAACGGCGACGGTCTGTTGATCGACATGTCCCAAGTGGGGCTTGGCAACGCCGTCGACGGTGGTGCGCTGTTCGGTGACGAAGGTGGCACCTATGCCAACGGTTACGCCAAATTGGACCTGCGCGATTTGAACGGCGACGACCTGTTGACCGACACAGAGCTGAGCAACCTGGCCATTTGGGTCGACGACGGCGACGCCGTGCTGGAAGCGGGTGAAACCGTATCCTTGGCCAGCGAAGGCATCGACGAATTGGTCACCGTGGCGACACCTACGGTAATCAACGGCGAAACCCTGTTGCGGTCGGAAACCAAGTTCGACGCGGAAGTCACCGGCGATGTTGAATATTCGCTGTCTGGCCCCGATGCGCAGTACTTCGAAATCGACAAAGACACGGGTAAGCTGACCTACAAAGACGGCTTTGACCCGCAGTACGACACGCCCGTCGATGCAGACGGCGACAACGTTTACGAATTCAACGTTGTCCGGAATTGCACCAAAACCAACACACAAGAGTTGGAAGCTGTTAACATCAAGATCGAAGACCCCTGCATTGGTGGCGACGATACGTTGGTGGGCGGTTCTGGCGACGATGTGATCTTCGGTCAGGGTGGGGACGATTCCATCATGGGCGAAGGCGGCAACGACACGCTGGACGGCGGTTGCGGCGATGACACCATCATCGGCGACAATGGCGACGGCGGTGTTGATATGGACGCGTCTGACGGTTGCGTGACTGTCATCGACGACGTGCCATGCTTCTGCTTGGACATCGGCACCACCAAAACCATGGTGACTGAAGATGTCTGGTTCGCGGGTAAAGTGGTCATTACAGACACATCCGGCCAGTTCGTTGGCACCTGCGACCTGAAAGAAGGCGAAGACGGGGTCTTCACCATTGAAATGGACAGCGCGGTCAACTTTGACCGGGAAATCCAAATCCAAATCACGGACGGTACGGCAAACCAAGTCACGGGTGGTTTCAACGAGTTTGAAAACAACATTTACTGGCAGTCGTCGCCATATCTTGGCAATCCAACGACGAATGAAACGCAGTGGTGGTTCGGCGACAGTGCGCACGCCAGCACAATCTCTGCGTCTTTCCCATCCTGGCAATCGGCCTTGTTTGGCACGCCAACCCCTGCGGCTGGGTCCACGACCGGCACCTATTCCGATGCTTATGTCGGTCCCAACCAACTGGTGAACGACTTTGAAATTCTGGATGCGAACGGGACTTTGGTCACCGGCAACATCGTTACAGTGACAGTGCCTGCTGGGCAGACAATGTCCGAAGCGTTCACGGTCGAAACAAACCTGGAAACGATGATCCGGGGATATCCCAACAGTGAATATTACACCTATGTCGAAGGCGACGAAGCCTTTGACATGCAGATCGTCGCGATCGATGGTCAGACGGTGAATGGCGCGTCCAAAGAAGTGATGATCGAAGATCAGCACTACAACGTGTATTCCCCCATCGCATTCGACTTGAACTGGGACGGCCAAATCAACGTAACCGGGTCCAGCACGGCCTACGGCCACGCTTTCGATACCAATGCCGCCACCGTAGATTTCAACATCGACGGCAGCGCCAACAATTCGGAAGAATGCATCGAATGGATGGTGGCCAACACCGACGGTCTGCTGATCGACATGGCCCAAGTGGCCATCGACGGTGGCTTGGCCACCGGTCGCGCGCTGTTTGGCGATGAAGGCGGCACGTATGCCAACGGCTACGAAAAACTGGATCTGCGCGACACCATCGGTGGTGCGGGCGGCGACGACGTTCTGACCGGCAGCGAATTGGACGATCTGGCCATCTGGATCGACGACGGCGACGGTGACCTGGAAGCGGGTGAAACCGTGTCCTTGGCCAGCCAAGGTATCACAGAACTGTCGACGGTTATGACGCCGACGGTGGTGGGCGGCGAAACACTGTTCCGGTCTGAAACCGAAGTCGACATGGAAGCGACCGGCATGGTCACCTACACCCTGGGTGGCGACGATGCGCAGTACTTCGACATCGACGAAAACACCGGCAAGATCACCTATGCAGACGGGTTCATCCCCGACGCGAACAACCCGTTGGACGCTGACCAAAACGGCGAATACGAAATCGAAGTGATCCGCAACGGCACCAATTTCAACGAACCCGCTGTGGAACCCATCACCATCAAGATTGAAGACGATGCCCCCGGCGGCAACGACAGCTTGACAGGTGGGATGGGCAACGACGTGATCGACGGGGAAGGTGGCAACGACACCATCTTCGGGGAAAGCGGCGACGACTGCATCGACGGTGGCTTCGGCGACGACGTTTTGATCGGCGACTTTGGCAACGACAATGGCGTTGCGGCGGACGACTGCGACGAAGTTGTCATCGACTATGCCAACTATGACGCCAGTGCATCCACCGCCAGCAGCGCGGTGTACAACAACGCAGCGGTCGTGGGCGGGGTCAGCGTTTCGGCGCGGATCAACCTTGTGTCTGCCGCGTCTGGCACAGGCGTGACATTGGGTGCCGACACCGAAGGTGAAATCGTTCTGTCTTCGTTGGCCACCAACGGTGGTATCGCCAACTTCGAGATGGAGTTCTTTGACCCCATCACCAACCAGCCCATCGTGCTGAACCCGGTTGTGGTCTTCAGCGATCTGGACGATCCGACAGGCGCAAACGAAGTCTTGCGGATCTATTCCGGGGTTACGGCTGCCAGCACCAATTCAACAACCAACGTGGTATTTGAGTATGACAATACGGGCGATGGTCTGAAAGCAGCTGCCGATGCCAACCACGCGGACAGCCAATTCGGCGATCCGGCCAGTGCTTTGGCGGTCAAGTTCGACACGTCCAGCAAGATCGAGTTCAGCTTGTTTGCGCCAAACGGCACCCACAAGTTCAACTTCGGCAACCCAGCCGACGGTGACTTTGATCTGAACACCTCCACCTATGATGACAAGATCACGGGCGGTTGGGGCAGTGACACCATCGAAGGCAACATGGGCAACGACACCATCGACAGTGGTGGCGAATGCGACGACAAGACCGAACTGTGCGACAGCACCGATCCTGATCCCAACAACGACCGCGACTTGGTCTATGGCGGGTCCGGGGACGATCAGATCGAAACAGGCGACGACGCCGACACAGTCTATGGTGGCCAAGACGCCGACACGATTTCGGGCGGTATGGACGCTGACCTGATCTTCGGGGACTCGGGCGATGACGTCATGTCCGGCGACCAAGGCGATGACACCTTGGACGGCGGCGCAGGCAGCGACATCATGTACGGTGGCGACGATCGTGACACGTTCTTGAACGCGGGCGACGGCGACTGCGTGGACGGTGGCACGGGCTCCAAAGCGCCGGGCGATGTTGATGACTATGACATCTTGGACCTGACCCACCTGGACAACTATTCCATCACCCAAACGGTTGATGCGGATGGGAACTCCACCAGCGGGACGGTCAACATCCTGGATGACAACGGCAACGTGACAGGCACGATCAAGTTTAACGAGATCGAAGAAATCGTCTGTTTCACCGCTGGCACCATGATCGCCACAGACCGAGGCGAACGCAAAGTCGAAGATCTGGAAATCGGCGACCTGGTGTTGACCCGCGACAACGGCTTGCAGCCGGTCACATGGTGCGGCTCTAAGGCCATCACCGGCGACATGTTGCAAAACGATCCGTCGCTGCGTCCTGTGATGATCGAAGCAGGGTCCTTGGGGCACAACTTGCCCGCACAAGACCTGATGGTGTCGCCAAACCACCGCGTGGTGGTGGAAAACGCCACCGTGGAACTGCTGTTCGAAGAGGCAGAGGTCCTGGTGGCCGCCAAGCACCTGGTGGGCAAGCCCGGCATCTATGCCGTGGACATCGCGGGCACCGACTATGTCCACTTCATGTGCGACCGTCACGAGGTGGTGTTGTCGAACGGCGCTTGGACCGAAAGCTTCCAGCCCGGTGACATGGCCCTGAACGGCGTGGATGCAGACCAGCGCGAGGAATTGTTCAAACTGTTCCCCGAACTGCGCACCGAAGAAGGCCGCGACGCGTTCCATTCGGCCCGCATGATCTTGAAATCGCACGAGGCCAAGCTGGCCATCTGATCGAGATCACACCCAAAACAAAAACGCCCGGGTCTTGGCCCGGGCGTTTTGCGTTTCCAATGGGGTG
>JAHDDS010000010.1:0-16877 GCA_020629235.1 Planktomarina sp. | reverse complement strand
CAGTCGTCAGTCGTCAGTCGTCAGTCGGTCCAGCGGGGCGCGCGCTTTTCCAAAAAGGCCGCGATGCCTTCTTCGGTGTCCGGCAGCATCATATTTTCCGCCATCACGCCCCCCGTGTGGGCATAGGCGGCGTCCAAGGGCATTTCCAACTGTTCATAATACGCCCGTTTGCCGATTTTTACCGCCGCCGACAGCTTGCTGGCCACAGTGTTTGCCAGCTCCATGGCGGCGGTTGTTACATCGTCTGCGGACCGGTTGATCAGTCCCATGGCGACGGCTTCATCGGCGGCCATGAATTCGCCGGTGGTCAACATCTCGAACGCGCGCTTGCGCGGGATGTTGCGCGACAAGGCCACCATGGGGGTCGAACAAAACAACCCGATGTTGACGCCGTTCACCCCAAAGACGGTGGCCCGGTCCGCCACGGCCATGTCGCAGGTGGCCACCAACTGGCACCCTGCGGCTGTGGCGATGCCGTGCACTTCGGCGATGACCGGCTGGGGCAAATCGCGGATCGACAGCATCATCTTGGTGCAGGTTTTGAACAGGTCCAAGAAATACGGTTTGCCGCCATCCGGCCCTTCGCGGGCAGCGGTCATTTCTTTCAAATCGTGGCCCGCGCAAAATGCTTTGCCGGACCCCGCCAGAACCACAGCCTTCACCGACGTATCTTGTGCCAGGGCGTCAAGTTCGGCCTGCAAGGCCGCCAACATTCCTTCAGACAGGGCGTTTAAGGATTTGGGTCGGTTCAACACCAATCGCCGCACCGCGCCGTGATGTTCCACATGAACGAACGGATCAGTCATGGTGTACCTCCCACTTCATTTTGCCAAAAATACCTCGGTGGTTTGGAGGCAGCGCCTCCAAGGCCCGCCCGGCCCAAGGGCAAATCATATACCCCGCGCGGGCAGGCCCGCGCGCCATTTGCATCAGCGCCGACGGTCGCGGCGGCTGGACATGGGCTGGAACGCCACGCCCACATGCGCTTCGCAGTACGGTTTGCCCGCCTGCACGCCCAGGCCGCAGAACCAAAAGTCGTCTGTGGCGGGATCGCCCACCGGCCATTTGCAGGTGCGTTCGGTCAATTCCATCAGCGACAATCGCTTGGCTGTTTTTTCCACCTCGGACACTTTGGCCAAAGCTTCGGGGCTGATTTCATTGGCGGATGGCTGCGGGGGCAGGGGCTGGCCTGCCGGAATGATCTTGCGAATGGCGGGGGCGCGGGGCGTTTCCGTCACGGGGGCTGCGGCCGGTTTGGGGGCCGCTGCCACGCTGGGGGCCGCCTTGGGTTTGGCCTCTGCCTTGGGTTTGTCTTTGGGTGCTGCGGTCTTGGCGGTGCTGCCCGCGCGGTTCGACAGACCCAAGCGGTGCACTTTGCCGATCACCGCGTTGCGGGTCACGCCGCCCAATTCCTTGGCAATGACGCTGGCGGATTGGCCTTCGCCCCACATCTTTTTCAGGATTTCAACGCGTTCATCGGTCCAAGACATGGTGGTTCCTTGCGGTTGTGATCGCTTCTGGATCGGTGTCGATTGGCGGTGGACACTGCGTCCAGGCCCCCTAACATAAAGGCGGCAGCCGCGACACACAAGCGTTTGGAAGGCGAAATCCATGGCAACCACAGGCGAATTCGGAACCCGTCGGTTTGGGCGGGTCAATTGGTTGGGGCTTTGGACCCTGATCAAGCGCGAAAACCTGCGCTATCTGAACATTTGGCAGCAGACCATCACAGCGCCTTTGGTGACGGCGGGTCTGTTTTTGTTGGTGTTTTCTGTGGCCGTTGGCCCCGACCGGGCCCCGGTCATGGGGCGGCCGTTCCTTGAATTTCTGGCCCCTGGTCTGATGATGATGACCATCATCCAGAACGCTTTTGCCAACACGTCATCTTCTATGATTTCGTCCAAAGTCACGGGCAGCATCGTCGACACGCTGATGCCGCCCCTGTCGCCCTTGGAATTGACCATTGGCTTTCTGTGCGGCGGGGCCGGGCGGGCGCTGTGCATTGGGACGGTGCTGGTTTTGGGGATGGTTGTGGTGGTGGGCACAGGAATTGCGCACCCGCTGTGGACCTTGGGGTTTGTCCTGGGCGGTGGGATGTTCATGGGCGCTTTGGGGATGCTGGGGGGGATTTATGCCCAGAAGTTCGACCAAATGTCGGCCATCACCAACTTCTTGATCACCCCTTTGGCGTTTTTGTCGGGCACGTTTTATTCAGTGACCGCACTGCCCGATGTGTTGCAGCCCATCGTGCGGGTGAACCCGATGTTTTACATGATCGACGGGGGCCGATACGGCATGCTGGGCGTGTCTGACAGCAACCCCGCCGTGGCCATGGTGGTGGTCTGGGGTGCCGCGCTGGCTGTGGCCGCCGTGGTGTGGTGGTGTTTTCGCAAAGGATACCGGCTGCGCCCATAGCCCCAAAGGACCGCAAAGCCATGGAAAATCACAAGGGGGTTTTCAAACGCCCGCCGCCCTGCTAGGCGCATCGCATGCAAACCAAACCGCAGCTTCGACGCCGATAAGGCCCCGAACCCCAAGCGCCCCACACTTGGGCCTTGACCGCTGTTTGCGCTTTGCGCCATCCCTTCATCTTCACCATACCGACGTCAACAAAGGACCTTGCCATGATCCCGTCGATCCTTCCCACCTATAATCGCGCGCCGATGAATTTCGTCAAAGGCGCGGGCCCCTGGTTGGAAACCGACGACGGGCGACGCTTCTTGGATCTGGGCGCTGGCATCGCGGTGAACGCCCTGGGCCACGCCCATCCGGCGTTGGTGCAGGCGCTGACGGATCAAGCCCAGGCGGTGTGGCACACATCGAACCTTTATGGCATTCCAAAGCAGCAGGACTTGGCGGACAAACTGGTGGACGCCACCTTCGCCGACACGGTCTTTTTCTGCAATTCCGGGACCGAGGCGTGCGAACTGGCCGTCAAAATGGCCCGCAAGTATTTCTTTGACCAAGGCCAGACCGACCGCACAGATATCATCGCCTTCGAAGGGTCGTTTCACGGTCGGTCGTCGGCGGGCATTGCCGCGGCAGGTGCAGACAAGCTGACCCACGGCTTTGGCCCGCTGCTGCCTGGCTTTGCCCAACTTCCCTTTGGCGATCACGATGCCCTGACGGCGGCCATCACCGACACCACTGCCGCCATCATCGTTGAGCCCATCCAAGGCGAAGGCGGCATCCGGCCCGTGCCGGATCAATGCCTGAAGGGTCTGCGCGATCTGTGCGACGAAAAGGGCATTTTGCTGATCCTGGACGAAGTGCAATGCGGCGTGGGGCGCACGGGCAAGCTGTTCGCCCACGAATGGGCAGGGATAGAGCCAGACATCATGATGGTCGCCAAGGGCATCGGCGGGGGGTTCCCCCTGGGGGCCGTTTTGGCCACAGAACACGCCGCCAGTGCCATGGGGCCGGGCACCCACGGGTCCACCTATGGCGGCAACCCGCTGGCCTGTGCGGTGGGCTGCGCGGTGGTGGACATTGTGGCCGATGACATGTTTTTGGCCAACGTCAGCCTGGCGGCCGGTGCGTTTCGCCAGGGCCTGGAAGGGCTGGTGGCCGCGCACCCGGATGTCTTCGATGGCGTCACTGGATCGGGTTTGATGTTGGGCCTGAAATGCAAAGCCCCCAACACGGACGTGGTGGCCGCTGGATACGACGCCCAGGTTTTGACCGTGCCCGCCGCAAACAACGTGGTGCGGATTTTGCCGCCCCTGAACATGTCCCACGACGACATTGCCGAAGGCATCGCGCGGCTGGACCAGGCCGCCACCGCCCTGGCAGGGGGGGCAAGCGCATGAGGCATTTTCTGGACATCAACGCCACGTCGCCCGACGATCTGACGCAAATTCTGGCAGAAGCGGACCGCATCAAAGCCGCGCGCGCGGGCCAAAAGCGCGGCATGGCCGACGCAGAACAGGTGCTGGCGGGCCACATGGTGGCGCTGATCTTTGAAAAACCCAGCACCCGCACGCGCGTCAGTTTCGACGTGGGTGTGCGGCAAATGGGCGGGCAGACCATGGTGCTGTCGGGGTCTGAAATGCAGCTGGGCCACGGCGAAACCATCGCCGATACGGCCCGTGTATTGTCGCGATACGTGGATCTGATCATGATCCGCACCTTTGAAGAAGGCGTGCTGCACGAACTGGCGGAATACGCCGATGTGCCCGTCATCAACGGCCTGACCAACCGCAGCCACCCCTGCCAGATCATGGCCGATATCATGACGTACCAGGAACATCGCGGGTCAATCCAAGGCAAGAAAGTCGTTTGGTCTGGCGACGGCAACAACGTCTGCGCCAGCTTTTTACATGCCGCAGGGCAGTTCGGCTTTGACATGGTGTTTACCGGCCCGCCGACCCTGGACCCAGAAGCGGTCTTTGTGGAAGACGCCCGTGCCAAGGGCGTCAACGTCACCATCGAACGGGACCCGGTTGCCGCCGTTAAAGACGCCGATTTGGTGGTGACAGATACTTGGATTTCCATGCACGACAGCCAGTCCGCCCGCGAACGCCGCCACAACCAGTTGCGCCCGTACCAAGTGAACGAAGGCCTGATGAAACACGCCAAGCCCGACGCGCTGTTCATGCACTGCTTGCCCGCCCACAGGGAGGAGGAGGCGACATCCGCCGTTATGGACGGCCCCCATTCTGTGATTTTTGATGAGGCGGAAAACCGACTGCACGCCCAGAAAGCGATTATGCGGTGGTGCCTGGGATTGTAAGCGATAGAGTGCCCCAAACAGTTTGAAAGGGGCACCGATGGCACAGGCATCCATGGGATTGATCGGGGTGGGCACGATGGGGTCCGCCCTGGCGCTGAATATCGCAGAAAACGGGTATGACATCACGCTGTGGAACCTGGATGTGTCCACCGTGGACGCGCTGGTGAACAGCGCAGGCGACTTGGCCCCCAAACTGCACAAAGCGGCCGATATCGCCGATCTGGTGGCCAAAATGTCCGCCCCCCGCGCCATCATCCTGCTGGTGCCTGCGGGCAAGCCGGTAGAGATGACCATCGACACCCTGATCCCGCTGCTGGAACCGGGGGACACGATCATCGACGGCGGCAATTCCGATTTCCGCGAAACCATCCGCCGCACCGAAAAAGTGGAAGCCGCCGGCCTGGCGTATCTGGGGGTGGGCGTGTCTGGCGGATCAGAAGGCGCGCGCCACGGGCCTTCTATGATGGCGGGCGGCACGGCAGAAACCTATGCCGCTTTTGCCCCGGTGTTGGAAGCCATCGCTGCGAAGTTTGAAGGCGATCCATGCGTGGCGCACCTGGGGCCGGACGGCGCGGGGCACTTTGTCAAAACCGTGCACAACGGCATCGAATACGCCGACATGCAGATGATCGCAGAAGCGTACGGCGTGATGCGCGACATGCAAGGGCGTGCCGCCAGCGACATTGCGCCCGTGTTCAAGCGTTGGAACGACGGGCCCCTGGACAGCTATATGATCGGGGTCACGGCCAAAGTCTTGGCGGCCAAGGACCCCAAGACCGGGGCCGATATGGTGGACATGATCGTCGACAAAGCGGGCCAGAAGGGCACGGGCCGCTGGACCGTGATTGAAGCCATCCGCATGGGGCAATCCGCCAGCATTATTGAGGCCGCCGTGGGGGCCCGGGTGTTAAGTTCGGAAAAAACCACCCGCGACGTGGCCCAGCCCCTGTTGTCGCCCGCAGGCGAAGACCCGGTGGTGCAGGTCAGCGAAAGCGATCTGGAAGCCGCCTTGGTGACGGGCCGCGTGCTGGCATACGCCCAAGGCTTCCGCATTTTGTTGGCGGCGTCCGATGAATTTGGCTGGGCGCTGGATTATGCCCGCATCGCGGAAATCTGGCGGGCGGGCTGCATCATCCGGTCGTCCATGTTGGATGATATCGCATCGGCCTTTCGCGGGGATCTGCCCCAGGGGCGGCTGATCTTGTCCGATCATTTCCGTGCGGTCTTGATGGACAATGTGGGCGGGTTGCGCCGGGTGGTGTCGGCGGCGGCCCTGGCCGGGGTGCCGGTGCCCGCGTTGTCGGCGGCGCTGTCGTGGTTTGATACCATCCGCAAGGCGCGCGGCTTCACCGACTTGACCCAGGCGCAACGCGATTACTTTGGCGCGCATTCCTTCTTGCGCACGGATGAAGACGGCCACCACCACGGGCCGTGGCGGTAAAGCCCGGCTTGGGGCGCTATCGCTTGCGCGGTTTGGCCCGCAGTGTGGGATCGGCCTGGGTTGGGTCTTCGGGCCAGGGGTGTTTGGGGTACTGCGCGCGCATGTCTTTGCGCACATCGGCGTAAGACCCGGTCCAAAACCCAGGCAGATCCATGGTCACTTGAATGGTCTTATGGGCCGGGGACAACAGGATGATCTGCAGCGGCTTGCCCACCACTTGGGGGTGGGTCGTTTGGCCAAACATCTCTTGCAGGCGCACGGAAATGGCGGGGGTGTCGCCGCTGTAATCAATGGCGATGTCGCGTCCCAGGGGCGTGGTGAACTTCGGCGGCAGGATCGCGTTCAACCGCTGCTGCCCGTCCCAGCCCAGCCGGGCTTGCAGGGCGGGCAGGGGGTCAAAGGCTTTCCAGGCCGCAGCCGTGGTGACACCCTGCACAAAGGGCAGCAGCCAATCGTCCAGGCTGTCCATCAAAGCGTCGTCTGACATATCCGGCAGGTCTGGGGCTGCATCACGCGCCAAGGCCACCCGCGCCTGCAGGCGCCGTGCGGCAGGCGGCAACGCCAGGCCCACATCGCGCACCCCGTCCAGCATGGCCGCCGCCACAGCTTCGGCGGGCGCGTCGGTCCAGCGCTGTTTTTGCAGCGGTAAGGCAAACAGAAACGTGCCGTCTTGGGCATCGACCCGGTTGTGGCGTTTGGACCATGTGCACCTTTGGGACCGGGTGATCTGATCGGGGAAGGCGTCGCGCAGCGCAGCTTCTGATATGGGCAGCGCGTGGCGTATGATGGGGTCGGGGCCGCGCCCTTTGCCCAGGTCCGCCACCACCACAAACCGTTGCCCGGCCAAGGGGTTGGCGGCGTCCATCACAGCCCCCGACCCGCTGGACAGCAAGAAGCTGGTGCCGTCGCCCGGGCGGACCATGGCAATGCGGTCGGGATATCCCAGGGCCAGGGCTTGGGCGGCACTGAAATCGCGCGATGTGTCCGCAAACCGCCGCAGGCGCTTTTCTTCCGCGCGGACCGTTTGGATCGCCTGTTTGGGCAGGCGGTTGTCTTTCAAGACGCCGGTTAAATCCGCCGCATCGCGGGCCAGGCGCACGCCGCTGTTCAAAATCGCCGCCACAGGCACCCCGGCGGGCCCGCCCCGCACCAGCATTTGCGCCAAGCGCGGATGGGCGGGGATCTGGGCCAAGCGTTGGCCGTGTTTGGTGATGCGCCCGTCCGCCACAGCGCCCAAGCCCGCCAACAGGTCTTGGGCCGCCGCCCAGGGGCCTTTGGGGGGCTGGGTCAACAGCGCCAGTTCGTCCGGCCCCGTCCCCCAGGCGGCCAGGTTCAGCGCCAAATCAGACAGATCCGCGATGGTGATTTCGGGTGGGGCAAAGGCGGGCAGCGCCCCTTCTTCGGCCTTGGACCACAGCCTGTATCCCACGCCCGGGGCCACACGGCCCGCGCGCCCGGTGCGTTGGGTGGCTTCGGCGCGGCTGACCGGATCGGTCACCAAGGCGGACAGGCCGCGGGCGGGATCGAACCGCGCCCGGCGCGCCTTGCCCCCGTCCACCACGATGCGGATGTCTTCGATGGTCAGCGATGTTTCTGCGATGGCGGTGGCCAGCACCACTTTGCGCAGGCCCGGGTCCCGTTCGGGCGCAACAGCGCGCTGTTGGTCTTTGAAGGGCAGGGCGGCCAGCAGGGGCCGGATGACGCAGCCCGTGGGCACGCGCGGGGCCAGGCGGTCCGCGACGCGGTTGATCTCTGCCTCGCCGGGCAAAAACGCCAGCAAGCCGCCGTCTTCTTCGCCCAAGGCCTGGATGATCAAATCCGCCATGTCGTCTTCGAACTGGAACCGCCCCGCCTTGGCCCTGCGGGGTTTGGGCAGATGGCGGATGTCCACGGGAAAGCTGCGCCCTTGGGACGTGATGACGGGGGCGTCGTCCAGCAATGCGGCCACGGGGCCTGCATCCAGCGTGGCAGACATCACCAAAACCCACAGGTCATCGCGCAGGGCACTGCGGACTTCCCAGGTCAGGGCCAAGCCCAGGTCAGCGGTCAGGGACCGTTCGTGGAATTCGTCAAAAATCACCGCCGACACGCCGGGCAGGTCGGGGTCGGTTTGCACCATGCGGGTGAAGACGCCTTCGGTCAGCACCTCGATCCGGGTGGTGGGACCCACTTGGGTGTCGCCGCGCATGCGAAAGCCCACGGTTTGGCCCAGGTCTTCGCCCAAGGTTCGCGCCATTTGTGCGGCAGCACTGCGCGCGGCCAGGCGGCGGGGTTCCAAGATCAGTATTTTGCCGGGGACCGCGTCCAGCAAGGCCAGGGGCACGCGGGTGGTTTTGCCGGCACCCGGCGGCGCTTGCAGCACCGCGCGGCCCGACGCGTGCAGCGCTGCCAACAGATCGGGCAGCGCAGCATCAATGGGAAGGGGGGCGGCGGATATCTTCACGCCGCCCTTATCGCTGGGTGTCAGCGGCGCGTAAAGGTGGCGCGCCCGCGTTCGGATTTCACCACCACGCTTTGCACCTTATAGACCCCGCCCGATGCCTTATAGGTCACGGTCATGGGAAAGCGGGTGCCTTCGGCCATCTTCTTTTTGGTGAAGCCGCCCAGGCGTTCGAACGTGCCGTTGCATGTGGCGCTGGTGGAGGTGATTTTGCCGGGGCGCATGGTCAGCCGCGTGCGGCGCTTGCCATCGTAAATCACCAGGCGCGTGTTGCACAACTCAGCTTTGGTGCGGTCGCGGTATGTGGCGAAGGCCGCCGTGCCTGGATCCACTGTGCCCTTCTGGCCGCTGCCGCCCAAAGCGGGGGCGGGGGACGTGACGCTGGGTTTGGGCACGCCGCCGGAATAGGTGATGGTGATGTTGTTCTTGCGCTTGCCTGTGTCCGAATTTTCTTTGTACCGCGTCGGGCTGTAACGGTCGCCGGTCCGCGTCCCGCGCGACGACGATTTGAACTTATAGGTGGCCACAGCCGCCACCAATCCTGTGGACCGCAAGTGTACATCCACGCCATAGGATTTGCCGCTGACGTTGGACGAAATATCCATGCGCCCCGCGCGCACCCCCGCGATAGAGACATTGAAACTGGCCGATGTTTTTCCGTTGCCCCCAAGCGCCAGGGCGCTGTCGGCTGCTGTCAGCCCAGCCACAAAGGCCAGACCGGCGATAAAATTCTTCAACATTTACTTCTTCCTTGCTCGAAGCAGCGCCGGGGCACTGCGGGATCGGATGGGCGTGGTCAACAAGCCAAGTCCAAGCTACACCGTCAAGGTGTGTTGCGGGAAGTGAAACAATGGTGAAATATTTCACCCCTAACTTTCCCTTCAATGCGCAAGAAACTGTGAACACGGGTTGACGGACATGGCAGAACTGACAGCGGCGCACGACTTGGTCCAAAACCTTGCCCAAGACGTGGTGGCGGGCAAGCGGCGGGCCTTGGCGCGCGCCATCACCCTGATCGAAAGCCAAAAACCCAGCCACAGGGCCCAGGCCCAAGACCTGTTGTCGGCGCTGCCCAAAGACCGCCAAGCGGTGCGCATCGGCTTGTCCGGCACGCCCGGGGTGGGCAAATCCACCTTCATCGAAGCGTTCGGGATGTTCTTGGCGGACCAAGGCTTGAAGCTGGCTGTTCTGGCGGTGGACCCGTCGTCGGCGCGCACGGGCGGGTCGATCTTGGGGGATAAGACCCGCATGGACCGGCTGTCGCGGCACCCTGGCGCCTATATCCGGCCGTCCCCCAGCCAGTCGCACCTGGGCGGTGTGGGGCGGCGCACGCGCGAGGCGACGATGCTGTGCGAAGCGGCGGGCTTTGACGTGGTGTTGATCGAAACCGTCGGGGTGGGGCAGTCGGAAACCATGGTGGCGGGCATGACCGATCTGTTCTTGCTGCTGATGGCCCCTGCGGGGGGCGACGAGTTGCAAGGTGTCAAACGCGGCATCATGGAAATGGCAGACCTGATTTTGGTGAACAAAGCCGACGGCGATTTGATGCCCGCGGCCACGCGCACCTGTGCTGATTACGCAGGGGCCCTGCGGATGTTGCGCAAACGCCCCCGCGACCCCCAAGATTTTCCCAAAGCCATGATGGTGTCGGCCCTGGCGGAAACCGGCCTGCAGGCGGCCTGGGACGATATGCAAACCCTGATCCAGTGGCGGCGGGACACGGGCGTGTGGGACGCCATCCGCGCCGATCAGGCCCTGGGGTGGATGCAAGAAGAAGTCCAAAGCGGGCTGCGCGCAGCCTTGGAAACGCACCCCCAGGCGGGCGCTGTTTTGGCGCAGGTGCAGGGGGATGTTCGGGCCGGAACCCTGGCACCGTCTACGGCCGCGCACCGGGTGTTGCAGGCTTTTGCAGCTGGCGGCGCGGAATTTTCTGACACAGAAAATTCGCCAGACTCTCGCTGAGAGTCTGATCCGTTTTCTGGGCGCAGAAAACGTTTTGGCGCGGGGGCGGGGCCCGCTTGACCTGGGGCCAAAGACTCACTACACCGCGCCAAGGATTTCGGACCCGGGGACGGGTCCTTTGTATTTGCACAATGTGAGGAAGCTGCCATGTCGCGCCGCTGTGAATTGACGGGCAAGGGCCCGATGTCTGGCAACAACGTCAGCCACGCCAACAACAAAACCAAGCGTCGGTTTTTGCCGAACTTGAACGAACAGACCCTGCATTCCGAAACACTGGGGCGTGCGTTCAAGCTGCGCATTTCCACGTCGGCCCTGCGCACAGTGGATCACCGCGGTGGTTTGGATGCGTTTTTGGCCAAAGCAAAAGACGCCGAACTGTCGGCGGCTGCGTTGAAAATCAAGAAAGACATTGCGAAAGCCCAAGCCGCCGCTTGATCGCTTTCAAATCGCTATGAAAAAAGCCCCGCAGGTGTTGCGGGGCTTTTTGCGTTTTTGGGGTTTATTGGAGGCGCTGCCTCCAAACCTCCGAGGTATTTGGCCTCAAAGTGAAGGGGTCAGATATATTCGTTCGGGTCGACAGAGTTCAGGCCCTTGCGCACTTCGAAGTGCACAAAGCTGGGGTTGCCTGCGCGCACTTTGGCGATGACCTGGCCCCGGCTGACCTGGTCGCCCTTCTTGATGCTGAGGTTGTCCACGTTGGTGTAAACCGTCAGGATATTGCCAGAATGTTTGATCACCACGATGGGCACGCCGTTGGTGTCTTTGGTGATGGCGGCCACGGTGCCTGCGTCTGCAGCGCGCACCGATGCGCCGGCGGGGGCGGCGATGTCGATGCCTTCGTTGCTGCCCTTTTTATAGTCGCGGATGATGGACCCGCTGACCGGCGTGACAAACTTCGTGGGCTTTGTGGACACCTGGGTTGCCGGTTTCAAATCCACCACCGGGTCGGTGCTGGCGGGTGTTGCGGTGGGGCCTGGGTTTTCGCGCGGCTGCGGGCGCGTGGCCGATGGCGGCACCGGTGTTTCGGTGCCTTCGCCCGGACCTGCAGGGGGGCGAACGCCGTTTTCGAGGTCGCGCTTTTGCGGGATCAGCAGGATTTGGCCGGTGCGGATGGTGCGGTTGCGGTCCAGGCCGTTCCATTCTGCCAAAACATCCACCGGAATGCCGTATCTGCGCGAAATAATGGACACGGTTTCGCCGGCCACAACCCGGTGTTGGCCGGGTTCTGCGGTGTTGGTGGTGGCTGCCGTGGGGGCGGGTTCCAATTCGGTGATGTCCACGATGGTGGGGGTAACCGTGGTGGTGCCGCTGGTCTGGACCGGCGCGCTTTCCACGCCTTTGGGCAGGGCCAAAAGTTCGCCTTGGCGCAATTCCGTGGTGGTCTTCAATCCGTTATAGCCCGCCAAGACCGCTGGGCTGACCCCCACGCGGTCGGCCACGGTGGCGACTGTGTCGCCGCGTCGCGCCACGGCCACTTCATAATTTGGGTACTTCAAAATACCGCGTGAATCGGGTTCGGGGCGTTTGCCCACGGACGCCCGTGCGGCGGACGATGTGTCCAACGTGCCTTTGCCGATGGTGTTGCGCAAATCCAGATCCAGGGCGCGATCACACCCCACCAAGGCCACAACAACTGCCAATGGCGCCGCGCGCCATGCTGCCTGATACATACCAACTCTCCTCGTGCGCCTTGTTTTATTGGCGCTTATTGGGGGGGCTTTTACACCATTCCTTCCAATAAGGGAACAAATCTTACGCTGCGGATTTCGTGGTATTCCAGGCCATTTTCGGTTTTTTTCACTTGAATCAGCGTTTGTACGGTGTCCGATTGGCCCACCGGCAGCACCATGATGCCCCCCGGTTTCAGCTGCGCCAGCAGGGGGCTGGGGGGGTCTTCGGCGGCAGCCGTCAAGATGATGCGATCGAACGGGGCCTGTTCGGGCCACCCGAATGACCCGTCTGCGGCGTGGGTGGTGATGTTGGTGAAGCCCTGGGCGTCGAACCGTTCGCGCGCGCTGCGCACCAGCGTGCGGTGGCGGTCCACGGTATAGACGCGCCGGGCCAGTTTCGCCAAAATCGCCGCCTGGTATCCCGACCCCGTGCCCACTTCCAGCACCTTGTCGCGCGGGCCCACCTGCAGCGCTTCGGTCATCAGCGCCACGATGAAGGGCTGCGATATGGTTTGACCGCAGTCAATGGGCAGGGGCGTGTCGTCATAGGCCCGGTCTGCGAAGGTGTCGTTGACAAACGCGCCGCGGTCCACCGCTTCCATGGCGTGCAAAACAGTTTGGTCGCGAAAGCCCTGGCTGCGCAGGGCAAAAATCAGCGCCATTTTGTTTTCGTCGGGCGTTTTGGCAGCGGTCATGATTGCAGCGCGTCCGCCAAGCGGTCCATGTCGCCGCGCGCGGTCAAATCGCAGCGCATGGGCGTGATCGATGTAAAGCCGCCCAAGTTGGCGTGGGCGTCGGTGCCCGGTGCCGTGGGGGTCTGTTGCGGGCGGCCGTGAACGAACAGGAAGGTGCGCCCGTTGGGGGCATCCGTGGGGGTCACCGTGAACGCCCCGTCGCGGCGATATCCTTGGGCCACCGCTTGGATGCCCGCCACATCGGCCCCGGCCACGGGGGGGAAGTTGATGTTGTAGAACAGTTTATAGTCGTGTGCCTTGGGAAAGCCCGCCGCCAGGCAGGCGTTGATCGCCGCGATGCCACTGGCGCGGGCGGCTTCAAACGGGTCATCCAAGTTGGCGTTGCTGGGCCCGTAAAACTGCGACAGGGCGATGGCCGGCAGCCCCGCCAGGGCCGCTTCCATCACCGCACCGATGGTGCCGGAATACAGCGTGTTTTCAGCGGCATTGTTGCCCTTATTGACCCCCGACAGCACCAAATCCGGCGCGCCGTCCAGGATGTGGTTCACGCCCGCCAGCACGCAGTCGGCGGGGCTGCCTTCCACGGCGAAGCGGCGGGGGCCGTATTGGTGCATCAACACCGGCTTGGTATAGCTGATGCAGTGCCCCACGCCCGACTGTTCTGTCTGGGGGGCCACGGTCCAAACCTGGCCGTCCGGGCCCGCCAATGCGGTGGCCAGGTCTTCCATCACGGCCAAACCGGGGGCCAGAATTCCGTCGTCGTTGGTGATCAAAATGCGCATGGCGTGGCCCTTAGCTTAATCCCGCCAGCGCCGCCAGGCGTGCGGCCTCGACCATGGGTTTGGCCAGGGACGCGCGGTCTTCGCCCGGATAAAAGCGCGCGCGCACGGCGGTGGCCATGGGGGCGGGGGTCAGGATGTGAACGGTGGGGCTGGTGGAATTGGCCTCGGCCTGCCAACTGCGCGCCAGGGCGATCTGGGCGGCTTTGGTGGCGCCGTACATGCCAAAGAACTTGTGGCCCGCGCAGGCGTCGTCGAAAAACAGCGCCGCAGAAGTTGCGCCCAACAGCGGGGCGACTTTGCCCATCAGATCGGCGGTGGCCGTCACGTTCAGCGCCACGGATTTGGCCAGGTCCTTGGCCCCGGTCATGGTGGCGGGCGTCAGGGGTGCAGCGTGCACCGCGGTGTGGGCCCAAGCCGCCAACCCGCCCCAACGGCCCGCAATGGACGCGCACAGATGGGCCACGGCATCGGGGTCGGTGACGTCAATGGGGGCCAGGGTGGCGCTGCCGCCACGGGCCTTGATGCGGTCGTCCAGGTCTTCCAACCCGCCAACGGTGCGCGCCACGGCGATGATGGGATGGGTGGCGCACAGGTGTTCTGCCAAAGCAGCCCCCAACCCGCGTGACGCCCCGGTGATAAGGATCGGTTTTTCCATGGCCCCCCGGTGCCGCGCGACAGCGCAGATGTCAACGCACTTGGGCCAAGGGCCGGGACAGAAATCAGAAGCTTTGCACCCAAGCGGGCACAGTCTGCGTGGCGGGGCCTTGGCAGAAATGATCGAAGCCGGGACCAGTGGGGTCCAGATTGAATTCCCAGGTTTGTGCCCCCGCCGCTTGGGCCGCATGGGACAGCCCTGCGGCCGGATACACCTGGGCCGACGTGCCGATGGCGGCAAAGATATCGCAGGTCGTCACTGCGGTCTCTATGGCGTCCAGCCCGTGGGGGATTTCGCCGAACCAGACCACATCGGGGCGCACAGCGTGGGCCCCACAGTGCGGGCAGGGGGTGTTTGCGGTCATGGGGTCAGCGCTGTCCCAGCGGTGGCCGCAGTCGGCGCACAGGTTGCGCCGCAACGCCCCGTGCATTTCCAAAGCGTTTGATCCCGCGCGGTGGTGCAGCCCGTCGACGTTTTGGGTCACCAAGGTCAAATCGACCTTGCCCGCCAAATCCACCAACGCCAGATGCGCGGCGTTGGGGCGGGCCTGCGACACCTGGGCCCGGCGCGCATTGTAAAAGTCGCGCACCAATCCAGGGTTGCGCGCAAAGGCGTCCGGGGTGGCCACATCTTCGATCCTGTGGCGCGCCCACAGCCCGTCTGCGTCGCGAAACGTAGCAATCCCACTTTCCGCAGAAATGCCCGCACCCGTTAAAATAAAGACTTTCATAGCGCGATTCGCCTTTTGGTTACGGGATTTTCATCTATGCAAGAATAAAAACAAATGTTACAATTTTAAACCAGAGGGTGAAAAAACGCCCCGCGCAACATGTGGCAGTGAAAAAATGATGATTCAGGTTCCGGAAAAGGACATCGCGCCTTTTGACCTTCAGTCCGTTCTGGCGGACCCAAATTCAACAGCGAATGAAGCGCCGATTGTTCAGGCGATGTGCGACCTGCGCGGGTATGACCTTGCAGATCTGTTGGCCAACCAATTTATCATGTCGTCGCGGGGCTTCGATCTGCCCTTGACGCGGCGGTCGGCCTTTGGCGTGCACGTCGGGTTCGGCAAACATTTAGATTTCTGCCGGGTGTCCATTGACGGCACCAAGGTGGCTGTGTTCGTGGGCAAAGGGTATAATGCCCAAGGCCCGATCATCCGCGATGTGAACATCACCCCGCGCCGTCCTGGATCGTCCCCGCAAGCTGTTTTGGAAAGCTGGATTTCCTGGGTGTCTGGCACTTTTGCGGTGCTGGCAAAATTTGACGATCAGCGCTTTGTCTATACCGACCCCACGGGTGCTGTGGGGGGCGTGTTTGATCCTGTCACCTATACGTTGGCCAGCACGCTTTTCTTGGCCCTGCGCCGTCCGTTTGTGCCCAACCCCATCATGTGCAACTTGGCCGAACCGCTGTTCGATCAAAAGCCGATCCTGGGCCAAACCCACGATGCCGTGGCGGTGCGGTTGAACCCATCGTGCCGGTTGAACCTGGACACCACGGTGCAAGAGCGGATCTGGCCCAATTCCGCGTCTGAACTGAATGGCAGCCCCAAGGCGGCGGTGAATACGCTGACACTGGAAGCGCAGAAAATCGCCAAAGCCATGCCGTTGGACGATGTGCGCTTGGCGTTTTCGGGGGGCATCGACAGCCGGATTGTGGCGTCGTTTTTTGCCGACCGCCCCGATCTGAAGTGTTTTTCCCACGTCAACAATTACGCCAACCGTTTGGACGTGGAATTGGCGCAATGGGTGGCATCAGACATGGGCAAACCCTTGGACATTTACCGCAAAAAGAAAGCCAAGCCCGACGCCAGCTTGCCGGAAAAATTCTTCATCGCGTCAGGGGGCTGCACCAATGTGCCCGACGAATACGAAAACGGCGTGGTGAACTTGATGCCCACGGGCAAAGTGATCCTGCGCGGCCAACAGATCGACATTCTGCGCGCCGTGCAAACCATCCGCCCCAAGGGCAATTGGCAGGAATGGTGGCGCATCAAAGAACTGCTGCCGGTGGACCGGGACGCCTGGAAGCGCGACGTGTACAACCAGTATCTGCGCCTGTTTGCGGGCTGGTACGACAGCGCCACCGATTATATGGAAGACCGTCTGCCGGACATCGACCTGATCGAACTTTATAACCCCGCCAGCAACGGGTTCCGGTTTCCGGGCATGTGGCACAATATATATGTGTCGTTGTTCAACAACCGCCGCCTGATCGACATGATGCTGCTTCTCAGCGTGGAAGACCGCAAATCCCTGCGGCCTGTGTTCCAAATCTTGCAACACAACTGCCCGCAGATCATGCACATCCCGTTTATGTTTGAGCTGACCAAGCCGGACCTGGATTTCATCAGCGGCAAATCGCTGGACTTTGAAACCTATGCCAAGAAGTACATCCCCCGCGTGGCATAAGCGGGGCTGGGTGGGCTGCTTTGGGACGGGATAACCTGCGGCACTCAGGGTAAATCTTTGATTTGCCCGTAAGTCGGGAGCCCGGC
>JAHDDS010000009.1:25917-55736 GCA_020629235.1 Planktomarina sp. | reverse complement strand
CGCCCAAGATGTTGCGGATCGTCCCGTTGGGGGACCGCCACATTTTCTTCAGGCCGAATTCTTCCACCCGGGCTTCGTCTGGCGTGATGGTGGCGCATTTGACGCCGGCGCCGTATTTCTTGATGGCTTCGGCCGCGTCGATGGTGATTTGGTCGTCCGTTTCGTCGCGGGCTTCAATCCCCAGGTCATAATACTTCAGGTCAATGTCCAGATACGGCAGGATCAGCTTGTCTTTGATGAACTGCCAAATGATGCGTGTCATTTCATCGCCGTCGAGTTCGACAACGGGGTTTTCCACCTTGATCTTGGTCATGCCAGTCTCCTTTGCGCGGGGATGTCAGAATTGATCGCTGACTACTGCAAAGGCGTGGGAAGGGAAAGCAATTATTGTATGCGCTTGTATACTTTGGTGGGAAATTGTGCGGCTGGCCGAAAAAACAGCCAGCCGCGGCCGCGCCAAAAGGCACCGCTGGGGGGAATTATTGTGCCGTGATTACGGTCATCACCAGCTTGCCGTCCACACGGATGGGGCCGTCTTCTTTGGCGCCCAAAGTGTATTCGAAAATGCCAGTTTCCATGCCGCCGTCTTCGCTGTGGACCATCAGCATCAGCATTTCGCCGGGCTTCACTTCTTCGGTCAGGATGGCAGCAACGTCGTTTGTTTCACCCTTGCGCAGGGGGGCATGGCCCACCACCGGGCCGGGCTTCATGGACGCATCGGTGCGGTGCACCACCAGCCAGCCGTTTTTGTCAGCCACGATTTTTTCGGCGCTGACGATGCCGTTGGCAACGGATTGATCGGCGGCGGTGACGGCGGGGGCCATGGCGTGGCCAGCAGCCAGACCGAAGCTTGCGATACAGGCAAAGGCGGATGCAGTGAAAAGGGTTTTCATCAGGAACTCCTGTGGTTGTGTTGGAAAGCGCCGATGTTCAACGCTTGTCCCTTAACCACGCATAGGCCCTGCAAAAGGTTTCAACTTTTTTCCAAGAAAGTTCAGCCGCCGATGATGACCCCCACGCCAAACGCCACCAGGGCGCAGGTGCCACCCACCAGCACGGTTTCGGCGACGCATCGCAGAATGTTTTCGCGCGTGGCAGCCCAACGCAGCGTGCCCAAAGCCACCAAAGCGCCAAAGGTGGCGAAAGAAGACAGATAAAATGTGGCCTGCGTCGGGTCCAACAGGAAATAGGGGATCAAGGGCACAACGCCAAACACCAGGAAGGACAGGAATGTCATCATGCCTTCGCGAATACCGTTGCTGGCTTCCGCATCCCCCATGCCAAATTCATAGCGCATCATGAAATCCGCCATCATCTTGGGGTTGCGTTCCAAGATGTCGGCCATGGCCAGGGCGTCTTGGGGGGACATACCTTCTTCTTGCAGCAGATGAACCGCTTCGTGAAATTCTTCATCCGGCTGGGTTTTCATCAATTCCAATTCACCCCGGCGGGTGGCGCGGTACACGTCGCGTTCTGACCTTTGTGACAGAAATTCCCCCAAGCCCATGGCGGTGGCGTCAGCAAAAAGATTGGCCAGGCCAAACAGAATAACTGCAATCCCGCCGATTTGGGCAGCCCCTTCTGCGCCTGCACCGGCAAAGCCTGCGACAATGGCAAAGGTGGTGACGATCCCGTCGTTGCCGCCATAGACGATCTGGCGCAGGTTTTCTTGAAAGGCGGTGATGCCGTGCGCGTCGCGCAAATGGCCCTTTAAGTCGTGCAATGGCATGGCGTGGTTCCGCTGGTTTGGACGTCACATAAGCCCTGCTGGCGGCCAGGTAAAGGCGCGGCTATTCGCGAAAAACTGGCATACGCTTCATCACCTGAACATAGATGAAGCCCGGTGCCGCCCCCAGGTCCAAAACCTGTGGCAGCGGCGTGTTGGCGGTAAATGATTTGCTTTGGGCCGGGGCTGTGAAGTTGATGACGGCAACCAAAGTGTCAGGATCCGCGCGTTGGGAAAATTCGGCGCGCAGATCGGGCGTCAGCGGCACAATCCCAAAACCGTGGCCGTGCCAATTGTCCCCATGGGTCAGCAGGGGCGGATGATCCAGCCGCCGCTGCAATCGGCGCACCACAGCGGGCACATCTTTGGCGGCGACACTGTAACAGGCGTGGGCCAACGTGTCGAAACTGCGCGGGCCCGCAAAGCACCGGATCGGGACCACACCACGCAAGGATTGGCCGGCTTCCGCCAGGATATCAAATTCAACGCGTATCTCGCGGGCCAGGGCGGCCGGGGCGAACGCCACCGTCATCGCCGCCGCCCACAACCAAGGGCGCATCACCGGGTGTTTTCGGTCAACCGTCGCTTCACGTAGCTTTGGACCGATCCGATCATGTGATCCATGTGCGGTTCTTCAAAGAAATGACCGGCGCCGTCCACTTCTTCGTGGGTGATGGTGATGCCTTTTTGTTCGTGCAGTTTGTTCACCAGCGACACTGTATCTGCCGGTGGGGCCACGCGGTCTGCAGATCCGTTGATGATCAACCCCGACGACGGGCAGGGGGCCAGGAACGAAAAGTCGTACATGTTGGCGGGGGGCGAGACAGAAATGAAGCCAGTGATTTCTGGACGCCGCATCAGCAATTGCATCCCGATCCAGGCGCCAAAGCTGAAGCCCGCCACCCAGCAGTGCTTGGAATTTGTGTTCATGGACTGCAGATAATCCAACGCGGACGCCGCATCAGACAATTCGCCTACGCCTTGGTCGTATTCCCCTTGGCTGCGCCCCACACCGCGGAAATTGAACCGCAATACGGTGAAGCCCATGTTGTGGAAGGCATAGTGCAGGTTATAGACCACCTTGTTGTTCATTGTGCCGCCGAACTGAGGGTGCGGGTGCAATATGATCGCGATGGGGGCGTCTTTGATTTTCTGCGGGTGGTAGCGGCCTTCCAGGCGGCCTTCTGGGCCGGGGAAAATGACTTCGGGCATCGTGCGTGGGTGTCCCTTGGTGTTGTCGTCCTGGCGCTTGACCCGGGCAAGGGGCAAGTTTAGAACAATTCTAAATTAAGCGACCCATGCGGCCGCGTTCCGACCAGAGGTAGTTGCCTGCGGCGGGCGGGTCAATGGGATTGCACCTGTCACGGCGTGGGGGCCTGCCATGAAATTGTCGACGAAGGGGCGTTACGCCATGGTTGCCTTGGCGGATTTGGCCCTTTTGGCTGAAGCCGAGGTGACACCATTGGCGGATGTGTCCAAGCGGCAGTCCATTTCGCTGGCCTATCTTGAGCAATTGTTTGCAAAGCTGCGCCGGGCCGGGTTGGTGGAATCCGTCCGCGGGGCGCAGGGTGGGTACAAGCTGGCCCGTCCATCCACCGAAATTCGCGTGTCCGAGATTTTGGCCGCAGTGGATGAAACCGTGGATGCGCTGCACACTGGGGCGGGGGCATCTGGCGGGCTGTCCGGCAGCCGGGCCCAGTCGCTGACCAATCGGTTGTGGGAAGGGCTGTCGGCCCATGTGTACGTGTTTTTGCATCAGGCCCGTTTGTCGGATGTGGTGGGCAATGAATTGGCCCCGTGCCCTGCGGTGCCACACTTGTTTTCCATGGTGGATGAATGACCCGGGTGTATCTGGACCACAACGCCACCACGCCGTTGCGCCCTGTGGCGCGCGACGCAATGGTGGCGGCGATGGATGCGGTGGGCAACCCGTCGTCGATCCACGCAGAAGGCCGCGCCGCCCTTGGCATCGTCCAAAAAGCGCGCCGCCAAATTGCCGATGCCTTCGGCGTGGGCAATCACGACATCGTCTTCACCTCTGGCGCGACCGAGGCTGCGGCCATGGCCCTGTCCCATCAGCGGCTTGTGGGCAGCGATGTGGAACACGACGCGGTGGGGTCTTGGATTGACGCATCCGCCCCGGTCGATGCGCACGGGCAGGTGACAGGTGCCCAAGTGTTGCAGTCAGCCAATTCGGAAACCGGGGTGGTGCAGGCCAGCCTGGACGGCGTGATCTTTGCTGACATGACGCAGTCGTTTGGCAAAATGCCCGTGGCCTTTGACTGGTCCGGGGTTGATATGGCGTGCGCCAGTGCGCACAAACTGGGCGGACCCAAAGGCGTGGGATGTTTGATCCTGCGCAAGGGCACCGAAATCCCCGCGATCTTGCGCGGGGGCGGGCAAGAACTGGGGCGGCGCGCAGGCACGGAAAACATCATCGGCATCGCAGGCTTCGGCGCTGCAGCCCAAGACGCAGCTGCGGATTTGGCCGTGGGGGCCATGGACCGGGTCGCAAAACTTAGAAAGATTCTAGAAACAGCCCTGGAAGAATCCGGCAAACCGATTATTTTTGTCGGAAAGGAAGGTGAGCGGCTGCCCAACACGTCTTGTTTCATTGCGCCTGGCTGGAAAGGGGAAACCCAAGTCATGGCGATGGACTTGGCGGGCTTTGCCATATCGGCGGGATCGGCGTGTTCATCTGGAAAAGTAAAAGCCAGCAAAGTGCTGTCTGCCATGGGATATTCAGACGATGCTGCACGGTGTGCCGTGCGCGTGTCCTTGGGCCCACAGACCACCGAAGCTGAGGTAACGGCCTTCGCGCAAGCTTGGCTGAAAGCCTATGACAAACACCTGGCGCGGGCCAGCAAACAAAAGGTGGCATGACCATGGATGACCTGCAGGTCAAAGACGGCGTTGACGCAGAAACCGTGGAACAGGTGAAAGCCCTGTCCGGCGAATACAAATACGGCTGGGACACCGACATTGAAATGGAATACGCCCCCAAGGGCCTGTCGGAAGACATCGTCCGGCTGATTTCATCCAAGAACGACGAACCCCAATGGATGCTGGATTGGCGCTTGGCCGCGTACCGCCGGTGGGTGCAGTTGGAAGAACCCGACTGGGCGCTTGTGGATTATCCGAAGATCGATTTCCAAGACCAGTATTATTACGCCCGTCCCAAATCCATGGTGGAAAAACCGAAGTCGTTGGACGACGTGGACCCCAAGTTGTTGGAAACATACAATAAACTGGGGATTTCCCTGAAGGAACAGGCGATCCTTGCGGGCGTGGAAATGCCCGAAGAAGAACGCAAAGTGGCCGTGGACGCAGTGTTTGATTCCGTGTCCGTGGGCACCACGTTCCAGGCAGAGCTGAAGAAAGCAGGCGTGATCTTTTGTTCGATTTCAGAGGCCATCAAGGACCACCCCGAACTGGTGCAAAAGTACCTGGGCACTGTGGTTCCGGATTCCGACAACTACTATGCCACGTTGAACTCTGCGGTCTTTTCAGATGGGTCGTTCGTCTATATCCCGCCGGGCGTGCGATGCCCGATGGAACTGTCCACATATTTCCGCATCAATGCTGAAAACACCGGGCAGTTTGAGCGCACGCTGATCATCGCGGACAAAGAAAGCTATGTGTCCTATCTGGAAGGGTGCACAGCACCGCAACGCGACGTGGCCCAATTGCACGCGGCCGTGGTGGAATTGGTGCTGCTGGATGATGCAGAAATCAAATACTCCACTGTGCAAAACTGGTTCCCGGGCGATGAAAACGGCAAGGGCGGGATTTACAACTTCGTCACCAAACGCGCCGATTGCCGTGGCGCGCGATCCAAGGTGATGTGGACCCAAGTGGAAACCGGATCGGCGGTAACCTGGAAGTACCCCAGTTGCATCTTGCGGGGTGAAGAAAGCCAGGGCGAGTTTTATTCCATCGCCATTGCCAACAACCACCAGCAAGCCGACACCGGCACCAAAATGGTGCACTTGGGTAAAAACACCAAGTCGCGGATCGTGTCCAAAGGCATTTCGGCGGGCGTGGCGCAGAACACCTATCGCGGTTTGGTGTCCATGCACCCCAAAGCCAAAGACAGCCGCAACTATACCCAATGCGACAGCTTGTTGATCGGGGACAAATGCGGCGCGCATACGGTGCCCTATATCGAGGTGAAGAACAATTCGTCGCGCGTGGAACACGAAGCCACCACGTCCAAAGTGGACGACGACCAGTTGTTTTACTGCCGGTCCCGCGGCATGGATGAAGAAGAGGCCGTGGCTTTGGTGGTTAACGGGTTCTGCAAAGAAGTCCTGCAAGCCCTGCCCATGGAATTCGCCATGGAAGCCCAGCAATTGGTGGCAATTTCGCTGGAAGGGTCGGTGGGGTGATTGCGCGCCGAAATTTAATTTCAATTGCCGTCGCGGTTCCGATTTTCTGGGTGCTGACGGCTTTGTTGAAAGATGACCTCAGCTTTGGCGAGGCACTGAAAACCGCTTGGCCGCAAGCGCTGGTTTTCGCCGTTGTCTACGCTGCTGGTCTGGTGGCCTATGATGCCTTCAAAAGGCGAAAGTCATGAGTTTTTCTGCCCCGCGCACCCAATGGCTGATCAGGTATCTGATGCCGGGCGGTTTGACCCATATCGTCGATGTGGGCGCAAACCCCATCGAACCTGTGCCCTACGGCGATCTGCTGAAGATGGGCGGGTGCAAAGTAACGGGGTTTGAACCGGGTAAAGTGGCGTTTGAAAAGCTGCAAAAGATCAAAGGCCCGAACGAAGAATACCACAACTTCGCCGTGGGGGACGGCCAGCGACGCAAGCTGTTTTTCACCAAACACGACAGCATGACTTCGTTTTACAAAGGCGATTTCAAAAGCTGCGATTACCTGCGCCGCTTTGGTGGAAGTTTGGAAGTGGTGGGGGAAGAAGACCTGGATACGGTTGCCCTGGACCAGTCCCCGGTGCGCGATTTTCAATTGCTGAAAATAGACATCCAAGGGGGTGAAGCCATCGTGTTTCAAGGTGCCGCGTCCAAACTGGCGCGTGCCGTTGCTGTGATACCGGAAGTGCGCTGGTACCAGCTTTACGAAGGCGAACCGATGTTTGCTGGGCTGGACAGTGATTTGCGGGCGCGGGGATTTGCGTTGCATAAATTCATGTTCAACAAGGGGCTGATCTTGCCCACGTCGCAGTATAAAAACATGAACCATGCCGCGTCCGCCAACCAATTGATCGACGGGGACGCGGTGTATATTCGCGACCTAAAGAACGCAGATGCCTATTCAGACAACGATTTGAAACATCTGGCGATTTTGTCGGACGCTGTTTGGTTCAGCTTCGATCTGACAATCCGCTGTTTGGACATGTTGGTCAAACGCGGCGCGGTGGAAAAGACAGCCCCGCGCCAATACCTGGACCGCTTGCCGGACCGCTTTAAAAATGAAACCCACCAGGCGGCATCATGACCACGAGTGCTGCTTCGACTTGGCCCCGAATTGCCAAAAATTCTCAAACACTGACCGCCGCGCGATAAGGAAGAATAATGCTGAATATCAAAGACTTGCACGTTTCACTTGAAGAAGAAGACAAGGAAATCCTGAAGGGGCTGTCGCTTGAACTGGAAGCAGGCAAAGTCCACGCCATCATGGGCCCCAACGGGTCCGGGAAGTCCACGCTGTCTTACGTGCTGTCCGGCAAAGATGGGTATGAAGTCACCGGCGGGTCCGCCCAGTTGGACGGCCAAGACCTGTTGGATATGGACCCCGAGGAACGCGCGGCCGCAGGTCTGTTTTTGGCGTTTCAGTACCCGGTGGAAATCCCCGGTGTGGGCAATATGACCTTCCTGCGGACCGCCGTGAACGCCCAACGCAAACTGCGCGGCGAAGACGAAATGTCGGCCGGTGACTTCCTGAAAGCTGTGCGTGAAAAAGCAAAGTCGCTGAAGATCGACGCCGACATGCTGAAGCGTCCTGTGAACGTGGGCTTTTCGGGCGGTGAAAAGAAGCGCAACGAAATCCTGCAAATGGCCATGTTGGGGCCCAAGATGTGCATCTTGGACGAAACAGATTCCGGCTTGGATGTGGACGCCATGAAATTGGTGGCCGAAGGGGTGAACGCGTTGCGCAGCCCGGATCGGACGTTTTTGGTGATCACCCACTATCAGCGTTTGCTGGACCACATCAAACCCGACGTCGTGCACATCATGGCAGACGGTAAGATCATCAAGTCCGGTGGTCCAGAGTTGGCTTTGGAAGTGGAAAACAACGGCTATGCCGATATCCTGGGCGAGGTGGCCTGATGGTCTTCCCCCCCAAATCCACAGTGAAATCGAAAGCCAAGATGGACCTGACGTCGGCGGCCTTGGACCAGGTCCCAACCTTCGACGGGGCCGGGTGGGCCGACAAAGCCCGCGCTGCCGCCCGCGACCGCGTGGCCGCCATGGGCTTGCCCGTGGGGCGCGACGAATATTGGAAATACACAGACCCCACGGTCTTTACCGACACAGATCCCAGGTTTGACGGTGCCGTGGCGGCGTCTGACGTGTTTGCTGGCGCGGATGCTTTGACGGTGACCATCGTTGATGGGGCTGTCACAGGCGATTTGCCGCAAATCGACGGGCTGGACATCCAGTCCTTGGCTGATGCGGCGACGGCGGATATCCACTGGGCGCAAGACACCTTCGGGGTGTTGGAGGCCGCAGGTCAAACCAACGTCGAACGCCCCTTGGCGGCCATGACAACGGCCTTGGCCCAAGACGGGTTGATGATCCAGGTCACCGCCGACATCCCCCAACCCTTGCGCATCGTCTATGCCACTGCCGGCGGCCAGGCCAATGTGCATCACGTGGTAAAGCTGGCCCCTGGGGCCGGTTTGACGATCTTGGAAGAAGGATTGGCCGGTGCGCGGGCCGCAACCAACATGGAAGTGGCGGTGGCCGACGGGGCGCGGTTTGATCACCTGCGGGTGGTGCCCGTGGTGGCCCAACGCGATTTGAACACCCACATCTTCGCCCGGCTGGAGGCCGACGCCACGTTTCGCAGCTTCACATTGACCCCAGGCGGGGCCATGACCCGCAACGAAGCGGTGATTGATATTTTGGGCGACAATGCCACAGCCCACATCGCAGGGGCCTGCCTTGGTGACGGCGATTTTCACCACGACGACACGGTATTCGTGACCCATGACGCAGTGGACTGCGAAAGCCGTCAGGTCTTCAAAAAAGTCCTGCGCAACGGGGCCAAAGGCATCTTCCAAGGCAAGATTTTGGTGCGCCCGGATGCGCAGAAAACAGACGGGTATCAGATCAGCCAGTCCTTGCTGTTGGATGATGACAGCCAGTTTTTAGCCAAACCAGAGCTAGAGATTTACGCCGATGATGTGGCCTGTTCGCACGGGTCCACTTCGGGGGCGATCGACGAAGATGCGCTGTTTTATCTGCGATCCAGGGGCGTGCCCCACGCAACTGCGGTGGATCTTTTGACACTGTCCTTCATGGCCGAAGCGATTGAAGAAATAGCAGACCCAGATTTGGCCGACATTGTCCTGGCCCACCTGGAACAGACCCTGTCGGCGCGGCAATAAATGGCCGTCACCACTGACATCGTGGCATCCCATGCCCGCCCGCGCCGTGTGATGCGCCGGCTGTTGGCCATGGGCGAACGGGACGATCGGGCATTGGTGATCTTGATGGTGGCCTGTTTTTTGATGTTTGCAGCCCAATGGCCGTGGCGCGCGCGCCAAGCGTTTGAAACCGGGGTGCCGTTGACGGATTTGATCCAAACAGATTTGTTCGGGATCATCTTTTTCTTTCCTTTGGTGGCCTATGGCTTGGCGGCCATCAGCCATCTGATTGCCAAAGCGGTTCGGGGGCGGGGCAGTTTTTACGGCGCGCGGCTGGCGCTGTTTTGGGCCCTGCTGGCCGCATCGCCTGCCATCGTCTTGACGGGGTTGGTGAAGGGGTTCATCGGGCCAGGCCCGGCCCATACCCTGGTATCAGGGGTCTGGTTTGCCCTTTTCGTTTGGATTTGGCTGTCATCACTGTGGGAGGCAGAAACCCATGCTTGATATTCGCGACCTTTACGGTCTGACCATCACCAATCCCGCTGAAGCGGCGCGGCGGATTTTGCGTCTGCACCTGTCGCCTGGCGCATCCGTTGCTGCCCTGACCGTTGCGTTGATCCTGGGGGTCGTCCTCAGCACAGTGATCCGGACCGCGATCCTGGGACCCGGGGCCGCCGCCGCATCGCCTGCGGGCATCACCTTTGCGCAACTCAGCCCCTTGGGCACATTGGCCGTGACTGCCACGGCGGCGGGGGTGTTTGCGGCAGTGATCTGGCTGGTGGGATACGCCTTTGGCGGCAAAGGCAATCTGTTTCCCATCGTGGCTTTGATGGCATGGTGCGAATTCTTCAACGTCACGCTGCAGGCCATCGCCATAGTGGTGGGCTTGGTGGTGCCGTTGTTGGGGGCATTGGTGGTGTTGATCACCATCGGATTGATGCTGCGAACGTTTGTCTATTTTATACAAGTCGTGCACGGCTTTGACGGTGTGGGACGCGCGGCAGCCGTGTTTTTGTGCGCGGTTTTGCTGGGGGCGTTTGTCTTGTCCAACTTGGCCCTGTTCACCGGCATCGTCCAAGTAGAGGTCCCGGCATGAGCTTTGACATTGATCGCATCCGCGCGGATTTTCCGATCCTGGCCCGGCAGGTGAACGGCAAGGACCTGGTGTATCTGGACAACGGCGCGTCTGCCCAAAAGCCGCAGGTGGTGATCGACGCTGTCACGCGGGCGTATTCAGAAGAATATTCTAATGTTCACAGGGGTTTGCACTACCTTTCTAATGTTGCGACCGATGCCTATGAAGCGGTGCGTGGCAAGGTGGCACGGTTCTTAGGCGCGCCGTCAGAAGACCATATCGTTTTTAACACCGGCACCACAGAAGGCATCAACCTGGTGTCTTACGCTTGGGCTGCACCGCGACTGCAGGCGGGTGACGAAATTATTCTGTCCATTATGGAACACCACGCCAACATCGTGCCCTGGCATTTCCTGCGGGACCGTTTGGGGGTGAAATTGGTTTGGGTGGATGTGGACGCGCGGGGCGATTTGGACCCTGATGCGGTGATCCACGCCATGACGGACCGCACCAAGTTGGTGGCAATTACCCATATGTCCAATGTGTTAGGGACCGTTGTTGATGTGAAATCCATCACCGACGCGGCCCACGCCCGGGGCATTCCGGTCTTGGTGGATGGCAGCCAAGCGGCCGTTCATATGCCGGTGGATGTGTCCGACATCGGCTGCGATTTTTATGCCATCACGGGTCATAAACTTTATGGTCCGTCAGCGTCGGGCGCAATCTATATCCATCCCGACCGTATGGCGGAAATGCAGCCGTTCATGGGCGGTGGTGACATGATTAAAGAAGTGCACCGTGATACCGTGACTTGGAACACAGGTCCCATGAAGTTCGAAGCAGGCACCCCCGGCATTGTGCAACAGATCGGGTTGGGGGCCGCGTTGGATTACATGATGGATGTTGGAATGAATGCCATTGCCACGCACGAAGCGGATTTGCGCGACTATGCCATTGAACGCTTGGGGGGGCTGAACTGGTTGAACATCCAAGGCACCAGCGCCACCAAAGGCGCGATCTTTTCCATGACCTTGGACGGTATGGCCCATGCCCACGATGTGTCCACGATTCTGGATAAAAAGGGCATTGCCGTGCGGGCTGGACATCATTGCGCGCAGCCGTTGATGGAACATTTGGGCGTGCCCGCCACGGCCCGCGCCAGTTTTGCAATGTACAACACCCGCGCTGAAGTGGATGCTTTGGTGGACGGTTTGGAGTTGTGCCACGACCTGATGGGGTGAACCCCCGCGCTTTGTTGGTTAAATCGACTGCTTCAATTACTCAAAGAAATACCTGCAGTGCACGATTTTTGCACAGCCCGTGCGTGGGCTGTGCACATGGGTGGCCGAAAAGGCTGTGACTGAGCGAAATACTGTAAGGATGGTTCTTTATGAAAAAGGGGGAGGTTGCCGTAACGTACCAAGAAGGGGATTTGGCGCACCCATGAGGATTCGAACCTCAGACCTCTGCCTTCGGAGGGCAGCGCTCTATCCAGCTGAGCTATGGGTGCGTGTGGCCAAGCCTATACAGTTGGCCTGGGTCGTGGGCAATCCCGCAAGGCGGGTTTTCTTAGCGGCCCCAAACGCGAACTGTGCCGCAATCCATGTGGACAAAGTTGGACCCGGAATATTTGCCAACGCCGCCCGCAGAACAGGCCGCAGCCGCCTTCGCGATTTGGCGAACCGACCGTCCTTGCATGCGCAGATCTGCCGCTTTGCCGTCCAAGTGCAGGGAATATTTCGCCACACCCCGGCTGCGCGACCGCAACATACGGTTGGTTTTCTGGGTCCGATACCCCGACAGCAGCATGAAAGGCTGGTCCGTGCGAAGCAATCGTTGGGATGCTGAGATGATGTCGATGGTACGGGTATCCATTTTCATCGCTTGGTTCTGCCGCCAATCGCGCATAAACCAATTCACCTCTTTCAAGGCGTCTTTGATATAGTGCCCTTCAACCCAATAGATCATGTCGATGTTTTCGCCCGTCCGGGTGGAATACATCTTGATCCGCCGAACGTCCCCGGACCCGCGAAGGAACCCGGCTGCGTTGGTAAATGTCGGTGCTGCGACGACGGTTGTTGCGGCAAAAGCTGCCAGAAGTCCGCGTCTTGTCAATTCGTTTGTGCCGCTCATATTCACAATTTCCCACTTGCACCCGCACGCCTGCCTGCGCGGTTTCTTTCTGTGCCCCGACTCTATGGCACGAAATCCCTTAATAAACAAAGGCTTTGTTGCAAAAAATCCGCTCTTTCCGGAAAAAAATTTGCGTGTGCAAATAGTTTCGCCGCCTGTGGTGCGGACGTCACAATTTGAAGCTGAAAATTGCCGCAATTCCGCCACAGTCAGCGGTTGCTGGCGCTTTTGTGAATAGAGGGGGGCCGTTTATGCGGTTATGCGGTGCTGAGTGGTAATTTGCGAGGGTTTGTCTATGTACCGCGCCATGTCTTTTGCTCGCGTCCTGATGGTCGCTCTTTTGTTCGCATTTGCGGCAGCATCGCCGTCTTTTGCCCAGTCTGATGCCTTTAAGCAGGCCTTGGCGGCCACGATCGCCAAGGATAAAGACGCGGTGAAGTTCTATAAGTCACGGGCGTACAAGCCGATCTGGATGGGCCGCAATGCCACCGATCGCAAGCGTCGTGATGCGTTGGTTATCGCCTTTAAAAACGCCGGTGCCCATGGGCTTCCCACAGCTGATTATGATGGGGCGCGTCTTGCGGCGAATATCCAAGCCGCCAGTGGTGCCAAAGCGCGGGGTCAGCTGGAAGGGATCATGACCCTGTCGTTCATGCGCTATGCGCGCGATGTTCAAACCGGAGTTCTTACACCAAGCCGCGTGGACAGTGAAATCGCCCGTAAAGTTCCGTACCGTGGGCGTTTGGGGACGTTGATTGCCTTCACCAAATCCACGCCGTCGGCGTTTTTGAAAGCGCTTCCGCCGAAGTCCGTCCAATACGCGCGTCTGATGAAGGAAAAAATCCGGTTGGAGAAAATGTTGGGTCGGGGCGGTTGGGGGCCTACGGTCCGCGCGAAGTCGCTGAAGCCGGGCCAAGCAGGTGACTCTGTTGTTGCGTTGCGCAACCGGTTGGTGGCCATGGGCTTCATGCGCCGCACGAATTCCACAGCGTATGACCAGAATATGGTGAACGCTGTGAAGCAATTCCAATCCGCCCACGGTCTTTCAGCGGATGGCGTCGCTGGTCCAGGCACTTTGAAGCAAGTGAACCAGTCCATGGAAACACGCCTGGCGTCCGTCGTCGTCGCAATGGAGCGTGAGCGTTGGATCAACCGTCCTTTGGGCAAACGTCACGTTTGGGTAAACCTTACAGATTTTTCCGCCACGATCGTGGATGGAAACCGGGTCACGTTCCAAACACGGTCCGTGATCGGCGCCACCGATAAAGACCGTCGCAGCCCGGAATTTTCGGACGTGATGGAATTCATGGTGATCAACCCAAGTTGGTATGTGCCGCGGTCCATCACCACCAAAGAATACCTGCCGTTGCTTCAGAAAAACCGCAACGCGGTCAGCCACTTGGAAATCCGCGACAGCAAAGGTCGGACGGTGAACCGGTCGAACATCGACTTCAACAAGTTCGATGAAAAGACCTTCCCGTATTCCATGCGCCAACCCCCCAGCCGGGGCAACGCATTGGGTCTGGTGAAGTTCATGTTCCCGAACAAGTACAACATTTATCTGCATGATACGCCGGCCAAAAAACTGTTCAGCCGCGAAGTGCGGGCGTTCAGCCACGGGTGTATTCGCCTGAACGACCCGTTTGACTTTGCCTATGCGCTGCTGGCCAAACAGTCGAATGATCCGGTGGGGTTCTTTCAGGCCAAGCTGAAAACCGGCAAAGAAGCCCGCGTGAACCTGCGTGAACCTGTGCCTGTGCACATTGTTTACCGGACGGCCTTTGTGAACGCTGGTGGCCGCTTGAACTTCCGCCGCGACATTTACGGTCGTGATGCAAAAATCTGGAACGCTTTGAAGCGTGAAGGGGTGGCGTTGCGGGCTGTGCAAGGATAATCATGGGGCGCTTCGCAAAGGGCGCCATCTATGACCAAGTACACCGTTCAAGAGATTGCAAATCATTTGGGGGTCGCCTTCGCGGGCGACCCTTCTTTTGTTGTGACGGGCGTGGCAGAACCTGCCGCAGCAGGGCCTGCAGATTTGGCCTTGGCCGCCACGCCCCGGTTCTTGAAGGACCTGCCATCGGGCCAGGCCAAAGCCGCCGTGGTGGCGGACGGCACCGATTGGGACGGACTGGGATTGGCAGCGGCCATCTTTGTCGGGCGCGCCAAGTTGGCCATGGCGGGGATCACGTCGGCCTTTGATGCAAATTTTCGCGCAGGCGAACCCGGGGTGCACCCAACCGCACACGTCGATGACAGCGCCACGGTTGGCGACGACGCGGCCATCGGCCCTTTCAGTTTGGTCGGCCCCGGCGCGGTCATCGGATCTGGTGCGCGCATTGGGGCGCACGTTGTGGTGCAAGCGGACGCCCACATCGGGGACGACGCCGTGCTGTGCGATGGGGTGAAGGTGCAACGCGGCGTCACCATCGGCGACCGTTTTATTGCACACCCGGGCGTGGTGATCGGCGGGGATGGGTTCTCTTATGCCACGGCTGCGCCATCCGCTGTGGAAAACGTGCGCAAAACCCTGGGGGACCGGGGCGATGCTGGGGCGCAGGCCCAGGTGCGCGTACATTCCTTGGGTACAGTGCGGATCGGCCATGACGTGGAAATCGGGTCCAATTCTTGCGTTGACCGGGGCACCATCCGCGACACTGTGATCGGGAATGGCTGCAAATTCGACAACTTGGTTCAGGTGGGCCACAACGTGCAGATTGGCCGCGACTGTTTGATCTGCGCGCAAGTGGGCATCGCTGGAAGCTCTGTCATTGGGAATAACGTGGTGCTTGGCGGGCAGACGGGTGTCAGCGACAACAAGATCGTGGGCGACAACGTCATTACGGGTGGGGCCACAAAAGTGCTGGCCAATGTTCCGGCAGGCAGCGTTGTTTTGGGATATCCGGCCGTGAAAATGGAAGATCAAATGAAGATCAACCGATCTTTGCGCAAGCTGCCCAAAGCCATGGCGGATGTGGCCGACCTTAAAAAAACGGTTTCAAACCTGTCCGAGACTTCTTAGATCACCCACAAGACAGTTTTGGGGGACGCCATGTCCGTGAAGGATCAAGTTGTGCAAATTTTGGCCGAACAGGCCCTGCTGGATGTGTCTGATGTGACCATGGACAGCACCTTGGACGACCTCAGCATTGACAGCATGGGGGTTGTCGAAACCATTTTCGCCATCGAAGAAACCTTTGACATCACCGTGCCCTTCAACGCCAACGCGCCCGAAGACAGCAGCTTTGACATTTCTTCCGTTGCCGCCATCGTTGCGGCTGTGGAAGGCTTGGTGGCGCAGAAAGGGTAAGCCATGAACCGTGTGGCCGTGACCGGGGCAGGGACCATCAACGCCCTGGGCCACTGCGTGGCCGACACATTGGACGCGTTCGCCAACGGCACATGCGGCATCAAGCCCCTGGAATTTCGTGACGTGGATCGACTGTCCATAAAGATCGGCGGGCAGGTGGCTGGGTATGACGAAGCCGAACATTTCAATCGTCAGCAAATTTCACTCTATGATCGATTTACGCAGTTCACGCTTTTGGCGGCGCGCGAAGCCGTGGCGCAATCGGGGCTGACGTTCAGTGGGGATTTGTCCGTTCAAGCCGGGGCCATTTTGGGAACGGCGGCGGGCGGAATGAACACCTGGGACGACAATTACCGCGACGTGTACGAAGGCGGCAAAAACCGCGTGCACCCCTTTGTGGTGCCAAAGCTGATGAACAATGCCGCTGCCAGCCATCTGTCCATGGAACACAATTTGAAGGGGCCCACCTTTACTGTGTCCACCGCCTGCGCATCCTCTAACCACGCCATGGGCCTGGCGTTTCAGATGATCCGGTCCGGGGCTTGCAAAGCCATGTTGACCGGCGGGTCCGAGGCGATGTTGACCTTCGGCGGCATCAAGGCCTGGGAAGGGTTGCGGGTCATGTCCAAAGACGCGTGTCGCCCGTTTTCTGCCAACCGCAACGGAATGGTCCAGGGCGAAGGCGCAGGCGTTTTCGTCTTTGAAGATTGGGACCACGCGGCGGCCCGTGGCGCAGATATATTGGCCGAAGTGGTGGGGTTTGCCATGTCGTCGGATGCGTCCGACATCGTGATGCCATCCAAACAGGGCGCAGCGCGCGCCATTGCCGGCGCACTACAAGATGCAGGAATGGCCGCCGAAGACGTGCAATACATCAACGCCCACGGAACTGGGACCACCGCGAACGACAAAACAGAATGTGCTGCTGTGGCAGATGTGTTCGGCGCGCAAGCGGACAAAGTGATGATGTCGTCCACCAAATCGATGCACGGCCATTTGATTGGCGGCACGGGCGCGGTGGAATTCTTGGCCTGTTTGATGGCGCTGCGCGACGGTGTTGTCGCCCCCACAATCGGCTATGAAGAACCCGATGCCGAATGCGCTTTGGACGTGGTGCCCAATGTGGCGCGCACCGCCAAAGTCACTGGCGTTTTGTCGAACGCCTTCGCCTTTGGCGGGCTGAATGCTGTTTTGGCCCTTAAATCAGTCTAAGGGCCAAGCGCGTTTATTTGGCCAAGCTATCGAAAGCTGCGGTAAACCCGGCCAACGACATGCTGAGTGTGACGGGCGTGTCCGGCGCACCGGCGGGCACCATCACAACGTTGGCGACGTTGCCGCGTTTGAAGCTTTGCAAATCAGCCGATGTCAGACCGATCCGCGACACACAGCCCTGTTGGGTGCAAAACGCGAATGGATACCGCTTGGCTTTGCCTTTATCCACCGCGATGGACAGTTGGGCCGTCAGCAAGGTTTCCAGTGGGGTCACGACATTCGCGCCCGCCACGGCTTGGCCTTGCCCGCGCAACGGTTGCATCACCACTTCGGCCACCGGATTGTTCTGCGAATCGCGCAGCAGTTGGAACATGTTGCACGGATCATTGCCGGATTCAGTTTTCACGCATTGGATCAACCAATCGCCGAATTCTTCCTTGGCATAGCGTTGCCCGACCTGGGGACCTTCGCTTTGGGCGTCTTCCCCAAGGCTTAGCCCTGCGGCGTCAGTGGTGGTTTCGGCGGTGGGGGTTTCTTGGGTTTGTTCAGTGGCCTGTGTGGTTTCTTGGGCGTAAGCCGCCGAAAATCCCAAGCCTGCTGTCAAAACCACAGCACAGATCGCATTGATTTTCACAAGTGTATCTCCCGATATTTGGGACGTGCTAGCACTGAACTTTGCAAGTGTCAGCGGGCAATCCCTCACGTTTTCTGAAAAAATATGTCAGACGACCGCCAAATCGCCCGGTCGCTTGGCATCACTGCAGGGAAATCGACCACCGACCGGCATAAGCCTGCAAATTAAAACGGGTCCCCACACTGTGTGCGACGACCCGTTTCTTGTCTCTCTCCCTGTCGGACCAGCCGACTTGGGGGAAGGCTATGACCCCAAGCTGGCGCGGTCAACGTAAAAGTGTGCCTATGACGTATAAATGATGACGCAAAAAAGGACCGTACTGCTTAACGCAGTACGGCCAGTCAGACAGGGAGGATATCACCTGACGCATCGGCAGGTGATGTTTGGACACTGGCACATCTTCATTAAGAATGTATTGTCCGTGCGAAATGGACACGGAGGCCAAGATGTCGGGCATTTTCATCGGTGGGGGCGGCGCGGATTACACCACACGCCAAGACCTTCTTCTTAACTACGCCAACCGCCACGGGCTGGTGGCGGGGGCGACGGGCACCGGCAAATCGGTCACGCTGCAAATTCTGGCAGAAAATTTTTCCAACGCGGGCGTTCCCGTGTTTTTGGCCGATGTGAAGGGGGACCTGTCGGGGCTGGCTGGCAGTGGATCACAAGCCCACAAACTGCACGACGCGTTCATGTCGCGGGCGCAGAAAATCGGCTTTGACGACTATGCCTATGACACATTCCCGACGGTCTTTTGGGACCTGTTCGGCGATCAAGGCCACCCCATCCGCACCACCGTGGCTGAAATGGGGCCGCTGTTGCTGTCACAATTGTTGGAACTGACCGACGCCCAAGAAGGCGTTTTGAACATCGCGTTCCGGGTGGCGGATGAACAAGGCTTGCCGCTTTTGGACCTGAAAGACCTGCAATCGCTGCTGGTTTGGGTGGGGCAAAACGGGCAAGAATTGTCGCTGCGATACGGCAATGTCAGCGTGAATTCAGTCGGTGCCATTCAACGGTCGCTGCTGGTTTTGGAAAATCAGGGTGGGACCAACATGTTCGGCGAACCGGCCCTGTCGCTGACAGATATCATGGCCGTCGAACCCGATGGGCGCGGCCGGATCAACGTGCTGGCCTCTGACAAACTGATCCAAGCGCCCAAGCTGTATTCGACTTTCCTGTTGTGGCTGCTGTCAGAATTGTTCGAAGAACTGCCCGAAGTGGGGGACCCTGACCGTCCCAAACTGGTGTTCTTCTTTGACGAAGCGCACCTTCTGTTTGACGGCGCGCCCAAAGCCCTGGTGGACAAAGTGGAACAGGTGGCGCGCCTGATCCGGTCCAAAGGGGTGGGGATTTACTTTATCACGCAAAACCCAAGCGATGTGCCCGAAGACATTCTGGGCCAGCTTGGCAACCGCATTCAGCATGCTTTGCGGGCCTTCACAGCAGCCGATCGCAAGAAGCTGCGTTTGGCGGCGGAAACCTATCGCGACAACCCGCGTTTTTCCACGGAAGACGCCATCAAGGAAGTGGGCGTTGGGGAAGCCGTGACCTCTTTCTTGGAAAACAAAGGTGTGCCAGGCGTCGTGGAACGCACATTGATCCGCCCGCCGTCGTCCCATCTTGGCCCCATTGACGCTGCCACGCGAAAATCCGTGATCGCCAATTCCCCAATTGCTGGAAAATACGAAGCCTTGGTGGACCGTGAAAGCGCCTTCGAAGTGCTGCAAGCCCGGGCCGCCGCCGCCGCAAAAGAGGCGGAAGTCCAAGAACAAAAAGAAGAAGAGATGTCCACCGCCGAACGCGAATACAACGCAGGTCGCCGGTATTCGGGCGCTCGGGTGGGGCGGTCATCGTCCAAAGGCCGCAGCGGATCAGGCATGGGCGCACAAGTGGGCCGCATGGTGATGCGCGAATTGACCGGCACCACCGGGCGCCGCTTGGTGCGCGGCATTTTGGGGGGCCTGTTTAAAGGCCGCTAAAGCGCCTTGATTTTCAGCTTGGCCAGGCGGTTTTCTTTGCGCGCCACGACTTCGAACCGAAAGCCGTGGAACGCAAAGACCTGGCCCTGGGCGGGGATGGTTTGGGCTTCGTGGATCACCAAACCCGCCACTGTGTTGGCTTCATCGTCGGGCAGGGACCAATCCATGGCGCGGTTCAAGTCGCGGATGGTCATGGCCCCTTCCACCATAACGTTGCCGTCGGGCCCTTCGGCGACGGCGAATTCACCGCTGTCGAATTCATCGGTGATTTCGCCCACGATTTCTTCCAGGATGTCTTCCAAGGTCAGCAGGCCCTGTAACGATCCATATTCGTCCACCACCAGGGCAAAATGGGTATGGCGGCGCAGGAATTGGCGCATCTGGTCGTCCAGGGGCGTGGTTTCGGGCACGAAGTAAGGTTCCATCGCCACATCCAGAACGTTGAACCGGGCCATGGCGTCCTGGCGTGCCGCCCCTTCGCGTCCCAGCTTGTCCATGGCGCGGGCCAAGTCTTTGGCATGAATGACACCGACGATGTTTTCGGGGTTGTCGCGGTACAGCGGCAGGCGGGTGTGGGCGCTTTCCAAGGCCATAGACAAGATTTCTTCGGGGGGCAGGGTCACGTCGATCATTTCGATCCCGGACCGGTGCAACATAATCTCTTCCACCGTGCGGTCGGCCAAGTCCAAGGCCCCAAGGATGCGGTCGCGGTCTTCCTTTTCCACCACGCCTTCTTCGTGGCCCAACGACAGCGCGCCTTGGATTTCTTCGCGCAGCGCCAACACGTGTTCATCAGGGTCGGTTACAACCCCAAACATCCGCAGCACCCCGCGCACCAGCATTTGCACCACTGCGACGACGGGGGCAAAGATGGTCACCACCAAGCTGATGGGCCCCGACACCCGGCTGGCCGCTGTTTCTGCGTTGGTGATGGCATAGGTTTTGGGCAAAACTTCAGCGAATATCAAAATAAGCACGGTCATCACCGCCGTCGCGATCAGCACGCCGTTGTCGCCAAAAGTCCGGGTCAGAAGGGCCGTGGTCAAAGATGTGGCCAGGATGTTCACCAAGTTGTTGCCCAACAGGACCGATCCGATCAGCCGTTCGCTGTCTTCGGTGATGGTCAGGGCGCGTTCTGCCCCGCGCGATCCTTTGTCGGCCTTGGCGCGCAACTTGCCACGCGATGCAGCCGTCAGGGCGGTTTCGGATCCCGAAAAGAACCCGGACAATACCAACAGGGCAAAGACCCCGGCGGCGGTGAACCAAAAGGATGAATCAAACACGGGCGTCAGCTTTCTGCCAGGGGGTGGTTTTCAAGGACCAGCTCTTTCAATCGTTCGTCCAGGACGTGGGTGTATATTTCGGTTGTCGCGACATCGGCGTGGCCCAACAGCGTTTGAATGGACCGCAAATCCGCGCCGCCCGCCAGAAGATGGGTCGCAAAAGCATGGCGTAAAGTGTGCGGTGTCACGTTTGTGGGGTCCAGTCCGGCTGTGACAGCAAAAGTCTTGATCTGGTTGTAAAACCAGACCCGCGTCACATGGCCCGCTTTGCCGCGTGATGGAAACAAAAAGGCCGACGCCGCCCAAGCCTTTTCCCCGTCGCGCACCGACAGCCAGACTTGTACCGCTTCGCGCGCATCCGGCGACAGGGGCACCATGCGTTCCTTGTCGCCTTTGCCGCGCACCAAAATCATGCGCGGGTCGCCGCGCACCGCCACCACGGGCAAGGACACCAATTCGGTGACGCGCAGACCCGTGGCGTACAGCACTTCCATCAGACAGGTGTTGCGCAGCTTGTCGATCTTGGTTTTGCCGGTGCGCCGGGCGGCGTCCAACATGCGGTCCACATCTTCAACGCTTAAGGTTTTGGGCAGCTTCTTGGCTTTGCCCGGCCCCTTGATCTGGATGGCGGGGTTGTTGGCGCGCAGACCTTCTTCGAAGGCAAACCGGAACAACTGTTTGATGGCCGACAGCCGCCGTGCCCGCGTGGACACCGCAAAACCTTGGTCGCTGCAGGCGATCATATATGCTTCCACACCGGCTTGGTCGATGGTTTCAAAACTGTCGCCAGAGTGTTCCACAAAGGCCAAAAAGTCCAACAGGTCCCGCCCGTAAGCTTCCTGCGTGTTGGTGGCGGCACCGGCTTCCGCCGCTTGCGCATCCAGGAAAGAAGATATCCACTGCTTGCTCATAGATCAGCCACCAAAATCAGGTACTGCACGGCCAACGCGCGGGCTTCGGCCTCAAACCCCAACGACCGCAGCCCCACAAGGGCCAGCTGCAGGGCGTTCAAATCCCCGTCTTGGGCCACCCGCACATTGGACAAGGTCTGCAAAATCGCTTGCGCCGTCACGGGTCGCGGGGACAGCGTTTCGTCAAAGGCCAATGTGATTGCGGTCACTGTGTCTTTGGGGGCCAGATTCAGCAGATCGTCTGGGATTGCGCCCGTGTCTTGGGCCAACCAAAGGATTCTTTGCCGGATGGTTTGCGACGCGTCATCTGTGAAGCGGATAAATTCCAGATTGTCCGCCAGCGCTTGGGCAAACGGCAGCCGCAGCTTGGCTGCTTGGGCTGATGTCCACAGGTCCGGCAACACAGATTGCATCGCCACTTTGTCCCCCGCGCCGCGGGCATTTTCCAAAGCGGCCACCATACGCACCCGTTCCCACACCCCGCCAGAGGCCGCCGCTTTGCCAAGGCCGTAAATCTCAAACAGCGTTTCGGCGGGCAATGCCCCCGAGGCTGCCAGACGTTCTGCCGCTTCGATCTGGGCGCGCCATCCTGCGGCGGGTTGCAAATCGGTGGCCACAAACTTCAGCGGCAACCCGGTGGTGGGCACGGCCGCGCCTACGCTTTCGCGCAGACGGAATTCCAAGGGGCTGATGGCTTGGGCGTTGACGGGCGCGAACTCCAACTCCTCTGCCAGGGTCGGGTCCAGGAAACCGCCCAGCAATTTGTTGATGGGTCGGGGAATGTCGCCCAATGCATCATGGGTGAAGTATTGTAAAACGGCGGTGTCCCAATCCCCCACGCGGGCGGTGCAGTATACTTTATCCGCTGCCCGCCGCGACAGGGACGGCGTCTGTGCCAAAAGACTGCATGCCGGGGATACTTGCCAGGTCAGCAAGGCGGCATCAAAGAAATGCCCAAACCCTTCGGCAGTGTCGGGGGCAACAGCGTCATACATGGCAAAGGCCGGTTGAATAGCACCGAACCGCAGCAGCGTGTCCACGCGGGCGGCGGTGATTTGGCTGTCAGACGGGGCCCGCGCCAGCACCACGCGATACAGCAGATCGCGCGCAGCCGGCAAAAGATCGTGGGGCATGTCCGCCAAGGCCGCGCGCATGGCGTCAGGATTGGCACCGGACCACAGCGCTTCGGGCAGGCGCGCCAAATCGAGCGGCATCAAACCGGCAATGTCATCCACAGCGTCGTCCAAGCTGGTGACCGTTATCGTTTCGGTCACAATCGACGTGGCCACCGGTTCTTCAAAATCCGTTGGGTTCACTTGCTGAAAGGGGGTTCGGGTGTCTTGGGTCAGCCAATCAATGGCAGACAACGGTTGATCTTGGCCCGTGCCTGCTGTGGCCCACACCAAAAAGCACCCAAGGGAAAGCCGCTTATTCAGTCTGAAGCTCCAACGGTTGCGACACGGGGATCTGCGGTGCAGAAAAATCGACCCCCACCAACGGCCCGATATAAGCGAAGGCAATCAAGGCAACGGCGCACAAAACGATGAGATAAATCAGTATTTTGATCAGCTTTAACACCTGTACCCCCTTTGGGTCGCTTGGCCTTTGGTTTTTCTTTGTCTAACAATCGAGGTCACGGTGGCGCAAGGCGTGACCGGTCCGAGAAGGGGTTTTTACGCAAATGCTGCTCAAAAAGACGGTTGTCTTGGTGGGGATGATGGGCGCTGGCAAAACGGCTGTGGGGCGCGCTGTGGCCGCAGAATTGGCCGTTCCGTTCTTGGATTCAGACGAAGAAATCGTGTCTGCCGCCAACATGTCCATCGCAGAAATCTTTGATCGCGACGGGGAAGACTTCTTTCGCCAAGCCGAAACTCGGGTGATACAGCGACTGTTGGGCGGCGCGCCTGCGGTTTTGTCGACGGGGGGCGGCGCATTCTTGCGGGCCGAAAACCGGGACATGATCAGCGCGTCTGGGGTTTCGGTCTGCATCGCCGCACCCTTGGATCTGCTGTGGTCGCGGGTGCGCCACAAAGACACCCGACCGCTGCTGCGCACAGATGACCCGCGCGCGACGCTGGAAGCGATTTACGCTGCCCGCCAGCCGGTCTATGGCCAGGCGGATGTGGTGGTGCAAACACGGGCCGAATATTCCATTGCTGACACCTGCCAGGAAGTGATCAAAGCTGTGTCCGCACGCGCGGATGTGCTGGATTTGGAAAGGGGTTAACATGTCAGACACCGTGCACGTATCTTTGGGCGACCGGTCCTATGACATTCACCTGGGCGACGGTTTGCTGGCGCAGGCAGGGGATTTGATCGGGGCGCAAACGGCGCGTTCCAAAGTGGCAATTGTCACGGATGCCACGGTGGCAAAGCTGCATTTGCAAGACCTGACCCAGGCCTTGGACCGGGCAGGGATTGCGTCATCCCATTTGATTTTGCCCCCGGGCGAAGGGACCAAAAGCTGGCAGTACTTGTCGCAAACTGTCGAATGGTTGCTGGCCGAAAAGGTGGAACGCAACGACGTGGTGGTGGCATTTGGCGGCGGCGTGATCGGCGATTTGGTGGGCTTTGCGGCAGCCATTTTGCGGCGCGGCGTGCGGTATGTTCAAGTGCCCACCAGCTTGCTGGCGCAGGTCGACAGCTCCGTTGGGGGGAAAACTGCGATAAATTCCCCCTTTGGCAAAAACCTGGTGGGGGCCTTCCATCAGCCCTGCCTGGTTTTGGCTGATGTCGGCGTGTTGGGCACACTGACCCCGCGCGACTTTCTGGCGGGGTACGGCGAGGTGGTGAAATACGGTCTGTTGGGGGACGCTTCGTTCTTTGATTGGTTGGAAGAAAACGGCCCGGATTTGGCGGCGGGCGATGTGGACGCGCGCATTCAAGCGGTGAAGCGGTCGTGCCAAATGAAGGCCGACATCGTGGCGCGCGACGAGACAGAACAAGGCGACCGCGCACTTTTGAATTTGGGCCACACCTTTTGTCACGCGCTGGAAGCCGCCACCGGGTACAGTGATCGGTTGTTGCACGGCGAAGGGGTGGCCATCGGGTGCGCGCTGGCGTTTGAAACATCGGCCCGTTTGGGGCTGTGCAGCCAAGAAGACCCAAGCCGCGTGCGGGCCCATCTGGACGCCATGGGCACGAAGATGACCTTGGCAGATATCCCCGGCGATTTGCCCACCGCCGCCGATCTTTTCGCCCTGATGGGGCAGGACAAAAAGGTGGTGGATGGCCAGATCGCCTTCATCATGGCGCGGGGCATCGGCGATGCGTTTGTGACCCGCGACGTACCTTCAGACGTGGTTGTTGGCGTGCTGGAAGACGCATTGGCCCAACGGGGATAGGATCCGGTTAGTCCCAGTCGATGCGCGGCAACAGCCACAGGAAAAACGGTATTTCCAGCACGGCATAGGCAATTAACGTGAACCAAAACCAATTCACCTGGCCAAACCCGATGGAAAACTGCACCCCGCTGGCCCCATAAAGCGCACCAACTGTCACGGCGCAAACGACAAACACCGCGCCGTCCAAAAGAAGAAGCCGCCCCATGCGCGGCGGCTTCAAATTCGCAAATATCCCGACATAGCCGATGAACAAACCCGCCAGACAGATGGCGGCTGCTTGCAGTTCGGGGGTCATGATCAGAACGGGATTTCGTCGTCCATGTCAGCAGGGGCTGGGGCATAGCCTTGGTCTTGCGATTGGTTTTGCCCGCCGCCGTATCCGCCACCGCCGCCGGACTGGTTGGCCACATATCCGCTGCCGCCGCCCGCGTTGTCGCCGCGCCCGTCCAGCATCGTCAGATTAGAGCTGTAGTTGCGCAAAACAACTTCAGTGGTGTAGCGGTCTTGGCCGGATTGGTCTTGCCATTTGCGGGTTTCCAATTGGCCTTCCAGATAAACCTTGGACCCTTTGCGCAGATACTGTTCCGCCACCCGCACCAGGCCTTCGCTGAAGATCGCAACGCGATGCCATTCAGTTTTTTCGCGCCGTTCGCCGGTGTTGCGATCTTTCCAGTTTTCTGATGTAGCGATGGACAGGTTGCACACCTTGCCGCCGTTTTGGAAGCTGCGCACCTCTGGGTCTTGGCCCAAATTGCCCACCAAAATCACTTTGTTCACTGATCCAGCCATTGTTTCCCCCATCGCGTCTGCACCGCTGTCTTCACGAATGCAAAACCAGAATTAATATTTCGTGAACCCTAAGGCAGTAGCCCTCTTGCGTCACCCGGTCTATATATCGTGCATCATAAGGGACGCCACACAAGAATGAAGCAAGTTGTATTCGTGATTGTTGCAAGTGTTTTTGCGACGACGGCTGCTGCTCAGTCTTCGGACTTCAGCCGCAAAACCAAGGTTTTGGATTCGCGTGCTGCGGATCAATACAAGGGATCTGTCCGGCTGAAACCTGCACCGGTCATCATTCCTGGTACGCCGGGGGCCAAGGCAAAGACCTTTTCCAACAAGCGCTACACAGGCAAGTATCGCGGCAAATATTTGGAATCGGCCCGGGCGGCTGCCAACAGATACAGCATCCCTGCCAATCTGTTCTTTCGGTTGATCCAACAAGAAAGCGGCTGGAACCCCAAGGCCGTGTCCCCCAAAGGCGCGATTGGCCTGACGCAACTGATGCCCGCCACGGCCCGCAGTTTGCGCGTGAACCCCCATGATCCGATCCAAAATCTGGACGGCGGGGCGCGGTATTTGTCGCGCCAGTTTAAGGAATTCGGGTCCTGGCGTTTGGCCTTGGCGGCCTATAACGCGGGGCCGGGGGCGGTGAAGAAATACGGCGGCATTCCACCGTTCAAAGAAACCCGAAATTATGTTCGGATCATCATGCGGTGACCCAAGCGGGCGGTTCGAAAGACCGCCCCTTTTTTGGTTGCATCAGTCTTTCAGGCTTTCTTCACGCAGACCGTCAGCCAACAGGTTCAGCCCTAAAACCAAGCTCATCAACGCGAAGGCGGGGGGCAGGGCCGGGTGCGGATATACCCCCAACAGCTTGCGACCTTGGTTGATGGTGGACCCCCAGTCGGGGCTTTCGGGCGGCAGGCCCAAACCAAAGAAGCCCAAGGTGCCCAAAAGGATGGTGGTGTAGCCGATGCGCAGGCAAAAATCCACGATCAGCGGTCCGCGCGCGTTTGGCAAGATTTCCCACAGCATAATGTACCACGGCCCTTCGCCCCGGGTTTGGGCAGCAGCGACATAGTCGCGGGTTTTGATATCCATGGCCAAGCCCCGCACAATCCGAAACACTGTCGGGGAATTCACGAACACCACCGACACAAACACCACCAGCACGCCGCCCGGCACGTCAAACAGATCAATGGGCCAAAAGTCGATCACGGTGCCTTCAGCCGAAATCAAACTGAAATAGAGCGTGAAGGAAATCACCAAAATCACCGCAAGCAAGCCTGTGCGCAAAGCGGGCCGCGTATAGTACCGCGAATTGATCAGCACGGTCAGGAAGATGATCGGAAAGATGAACAAGACCGCCGCCATATAATTGGGCAGGCCTGTGTCGATGATTTCCGGCGTGACCAGAAGATAGAACAGCAAGATCACCGGAAACGCCAAGATCAAGTTGGCCACAAAGGACAGGGCGGTGTCAAAAAAGCCGCCGTAAAACCCAGCAGGCAAGCCCAAGGTGATCCCCACCATAAAGGCGAACAGTGTGGCCAGCGGGGCGATCTGAATCACAATGACGGATCCCTTCACCATGCGGGAAAACACGTCCCGCGCCAGGGTGTCGCCCCCCAAAAGATAGTGGCTGTAATCGCCAGATTCCGCACCGCGCAAGGGCGTGCCGGGGACTTTATTCTTCATGCCCGACGCTTGCGACAGCGGATCAAACGTGGCCACCAGATCGAAGACACCGGTGAAAAAGGCGGTAAAAACCCAGAATGCCACGATGCCAAAGCCGATCATGCCCACGGGGCTGCTGAACAGTTTGCCATAAAGTCCAAGTCTGGGGGCGAAATGAATGGACAGGGCAAAAGTGACCGCCAACGCGATCCACACAGGCCAGAACTGCCACAGCGCTGCGCCGATGATCCCACCGGTTGTGACCCCCAAAATGCCGCCCACCAGAAACCCCAGCAGCGCCACCAAAAGTGCTGCACTGCACAGTTTTCCCAACAGGTCACTGACCCGCTTGGGCACCAGCACGTTGGACAAAACGGCCAGTCCCAGGGCAATGGCCAACAAGACCACGAAATACACCAATCCTTCGGGCAGGGCATCGGCCAAACCCGGAATGTTCGGCACAGCGATGGCGGCCAAAATCAAAAACAGCGTTGTTCCGAAGAAAAACGGGATGGACGTGGCGGCGCTGGCCAAGTTGGGGCCCGACGTTCCAGGGGCCACCAAGGTGCCGTCTGCATTGGCGGCGGCCAGGGCCTCGTGCCGGACGGTGGCAATGGACAGCGACACGATCATATAGATCGCCAATCCAGCGATAGACAAAAACAGAAGCGGGTTTAAAAACGCGCCGAAGCTTCCGGTCCAGGTCAAAAGTTCCATGGGTCTGTCCCTTACGAAAGTCGAATGCGAGGATTGAGAAAGACGTAACCGATGTCAGAAATCAGCTGCGTCATAAGGACGACGAAGACAGACACGACAGACACCGCCAACAGAAGTTCGATGTCGTTGTTGCCAGCGGCCTGCACCAACACCCAGCCAAAGCCTTTGTAGTTGAACAGGGTTTCAACAATGACGACGCCGTTCAGAAGCCACGGGATTTGCAACATGATGACTGTGAAGGGCGCGATCAACGCATTGCGCAAGGCGTGTTTCAGGACAATGTTTGCAAAACTGACGCCCTTCAGGCGCGCGGTGCGGATGTATTGGGCCGTCATCACTTCCGTCATCGAAGCCCGTGTCATCCGCGCGATATATCCCATGCCGTAAAGCGCAATGGTCAACACCGGCAGGAAGAAATTCTCAAAATTTGCATTGTCCATGGCAGACGTCGCCGTGCCTTTGAACCATTTCAACCCCACAGCCGACGACGTGAAGATGACGATGAAAATCACCCCCGACACATATTCCGGCGTCGCGGTCGACACGATAGAAGCCGTGGAAAGCGTGCGGTCCAAGCGGCTGCCTTCGCGCATGCCCGCCAAAATGCCCATAACCAGGGCGCCCGACACCATCAGCAGCATCACCCAGGCCATCAGCTTACCCGTCAGCCCCAGCCGCTTGGCTATGATGGCTGAAATCTCGTCCTTAAAAACGGTGGAAAAGCCCCATTCACCCTGCAACACGCCGCAAAAATTTGGCACGTCTGCCACGTCCATCCCAGGCCGAACGCAGCGCCCCAAAGCGCGGCCGTCGTCGTCAGCGATGTTCAATTGGCTTGGCACCACCCCCAACCATTCGCCATAGCGTTTGAAGATGCCCTGGCGATAGCCACGGTCATCAAGCCATTTTTCAACCTGTTCGTCGCTCATGCGGAAGTTGCCTTGGTTTTTGGCCAGTTTTTCAAGGTTGGGCTGCAAGTTGGTCAGCCAAAACACAATGAAAGTCAGGCACAATGCGGTCAAAAGCATCACGCCGATGCGCCGCAAAATGAACATTCCCATGAAGGACCCCAGGTGTGTAAGTTATTGAATTCGCGATCTTTCGCCGCGCCTTGCAAGAAAAGGACCGCCCCAGACAGGGCGGCCCTTGATGGTCTGTAAGATCAGGCTTTGATGCCCCACTTATAGATCTGAGGCAGATATGCGATGTGCATGTCCACGCCCACCAGGTTGTCACGGTGGTGACGTTGGATGGACCGCCAGTACGGCTGACAGGTCACGCCTTCTTCGATGATGATGGCCTGCATTTTGCCCATCACTTCGCGGCGCTTGTCGGCATCGGCGATGGAGTTAGCTTCCGCCAGCAAGGCGTCGAATTCAGCGTTGGACCAGCCAAATTCGTTCCATGCTTCGCCGGACCGATAGGCCAAGCCCAGAACCTGTGTGCCCAAGGGGCGGTGGTTCCAGTTGGTGGC
>JAHDDS010000009.1:0-25817 GCA_020629235.1 Planktomarina sp. | reverse complement strand
GCATAGCCCCACCAATCGTGACCTTCATTGCGCACGATGACGGCTTTTTCACCCACAGAAATCGATTCCAGCTTCATGTAACCGGTGCCCACAGCCGTGCCCACCATGTCATCTGGGTTGTGGCTGGAATGGACGATGGCGGCTGGATAATCCGCCATGCCAGGGATGATGGTGATGTCCGGGTTGGGCAGGTTCAAAACAACCGTGTGGTCGTCTTTCACCATGATGGCGCCTTCGATGGCTTTGTTGGTGTCTGCATCCACCAAAGATGCCATGCGACCGGCCATAGAGTTGCCTTCAACGCCCTTGTCGCACCACATTTCAATGTTGCGCGCCACGTCGGCGGCGGTGAAGTCGTCGCCATTGTTCCACTTCACGCCTTTACGGACGTTCAAGGTGTACTGGGTGGCATCGTCATTGGCAGACCAGCTTTCCAGCAACATCGGCTCGAACGACCCGTCAGAGTTGTATTCCACCAGGTATTCCAGCCAACCTGCTGTAATCGTTGCGATTTGTGTCCAGTCAAAGGTGCGTGGATCCTTCAGCGCTTTGACGTCCATTTGCATGCGCACTGTGCCGCCTTGCTTGGCGTGGGCGGCCGCTTTGGCCGGTGCGTTCAGCCCGATCAAACCGTAAGCCGCAGTGGCGGTCAGCCCCAAAGCTGTGGCGCGCGCCATAAATTCGCGGCGGTCCATGTGCCCGTCTTTGTGCTCGGACGCGTACATTTCTGCGGCCGGATGCATGAAATTCTTGTTGTGCGTCATCTTGTTCTCCCTGTGACACAGTGTGGCTTCTAACAGAATGTTTGCGGGCGCTTTTTATGCGCTTCTGAACATCCCACCACCTGCCAGCATCGCGAATTTCCAGGGCAGGTCAACGGCAACTTTCCACACAAAAGTGTCAAAAAACGACATTGGCGTGTCGGATACTTCCCCTACGCCACGTTGTATTTGGCGCGAAAGGCGGTGGGCGTGCTGCCAGTGGCGTGCTGGAAAGATCGAGTGAAATACGCAGAGGATGAAAACCCCAAAGCGCTGGCCACTTGCCGAATGGGAACCCTGGTGTAGGCCAGCAGACTGCGCGCTTCTTGAAAGATGCGTTCGTTCAACACCGCCAGGGCCGATTGCCCCAGACCCGCGCGGCAGCACCGGGTCAAATGCGTGGTGGTAACGTTCAGGTCATCGGCGAAGGATTGAACATTGCCGCCGTCTGCAAAACCCGTTGCAACCCGGTTCATATAGGTCGCCGTCAGCCGCCGGGCCGCGTCTTTTTTTGCACTGCCCTGGGATTCCGCCGTCGTGCGTTGCAGCCACACGCCGATTAAGCCCACGTGCAACAGGCACGCGTCTTGCGCGAAATCGGCCGGGCTGGACAGTTCTTTTTGCAGGTTTTCCACCAGCCCAACGAATTTGCCTTGGGCCATGGCATCACGTACCCGCAGGTGCAAAGCGTCCGTGGGCATGGCGGACACGCGGGTGGCATCCGCTTCCAAAATCGTCCCAAACACAGTCGCCTTCAAATCAATCCGATGCAGCGTGCCTGCCGGAATAAACAGCACCGAATTGGGGCCATAGGTGAAAGTTCCGCCGTCAAAGGCCACGCGCCCTTGGCCCCGGGTGATCCAGATCAACCGATGCTGATCAACACTGTGAAACAGCGCATAGGTCCAGTCCGGTTGGCGCACAATTTGCGCCAAGGACCTTACGGTGACAGGCAAAGATGCAGGATCGGGCGTGGACATTGCGTTGCCCCTTGCTTGATGCGATTTGTTCGAAATTGTAAATAACTATGGCCCCACAGGCAAGTTATACCATTCAGACATTCGCTTTCGAAACCATGTCCGTTGCCGTTTTGCGTATTGCCGGGTTGATATCACCCCGCGTTCAATGGCGTCGTCCAGGTCCAAAATACCATTCAAGTGGTCGCGCAATTCCGGGGCCCCGATGGCTTGAAAGGCGGGGTCGGCCGGGTCCCACATCGCCAGATTTGCAGCAACTTCTTCTAACGCACCGCCGCGCACCATGGCATCAAATCGAAGGGCAATGCGCGCTGACAGCCAGTCTTTGTCCGCGTCCATCACCAAGGCGGCGACCTTGCGCAAGGGCATCAACGGCGGGGGTGTGTCGGCCTGCCAAGCCGTGATGCTGCGGCCCGTGGCGCGGTACACTTCCAAGGCCCGGGTGACCCGCGCGCCGTTCAACAGATCGATCCGGTCGTGGTCGTCCGGGGGAAGCGATTGCGCCAATTCCGCCAAACCGCGCTGCGCCAGATCGGCGGCCACACCCGCGCGCACGTCTGCGGGCACGGGCGGAATATCCGCCAGTCCTTCCGTCAACGCGCGAAAATACAGCCCTGTGCCACCAACAATAATGGGGCGCTGGCCGGGGGTCAGGGCGCGCTTCATGTCGTCCAGCCATTGGCCCACAGAATATTTCGCCCCAACGCCCACGTGCCCGTACAATTGGTGCGGGGCCTGCTGTTCATCTTGGGGCGACGGGCGCGCTGTCAAAACCTGCCAACATCCATAGACTTGCAAGGCATCCGCGTTCAGTATCGTCCCCCCCGCAGCAGCCGCAATTTCCAAAGCAAGGCTGGATTTGCCACTAGCGGTTGGACCGGCGATCAAAATCGGGGTGGTGGCATCCAAGTCACGGGCCAAAAACGGCAAAATGTCTTGGCTGTGCATTTTTTCAGGTATCAGCACTGTGGGTTGTTGCCCCTTGTTCCGAATTCCTTCATCTTATGGAAAACGAGGGGCGCAGCGTCAAATGGGCAAATCCGATCAAGAAACCCGATACACACGGGTTCTCCTCAAAATATCTGGCGAGGCGTTGATGGGGGATCAAGGGTTCGGCCTGCACCCACCGACAGTGCAGCGCATCGCAGCCGAAGTTAAGTCAGTCCACGACATGGGCGTTGAAGTCTGCATGGTGATCGGGGGCGGCAACATCTTTCGCGGGCTTCAAGGCTCTGCCCAAGGGATGGAACGCACGACAGCCGACTATATGGGGATGCTGGCCACGGTGATGAACGCCCTTGGCATGCAATCCGCGTTGGAAGATTTGGGCGTTTTCACCCGGGTGATTTCTGCCATTCCGATGGATCAGGTGTGTGAACCCTACATCCGGCGGCGCGCCGTGCGACATTTGGAAAAGGGACGGGTGTGCATTTTTGCGGCTGGCACGGGCAACCCGTATTTCACCACTGACACCGCCGCCACCCTGCGCGCCAGCGAGATGAGTTGCCAAGCCATCTTCAAAGGCACCAAAGTCGACGGTGTCTACGACAAAGACCCCGCGAAATTCGCAGATGCGCAGCGGTATGACCGCGTCAGCTATGACGATGTATTGCAAAAGCGCTTGAACGTGATGGACGCATCGGCCATCGCCTTGGCGCGCGACAACGACCTGCCCATTATCGTATTTTCGTTGGATGAACCGGGCGGCTTTTGCGGAATTTTGGAAGGTAAAGGCACCTTCACATTGGTAAACGAAGACGAAGGCAACTGACGCATGTCCGAAGACGACCTTGATATCGACCTTGATGACCTGGAACGCCGCATGACGGGGGCCATGGCCAATTTGAAAACGGAATTTGCGTCGCTGCGCACTGGGCGGGCCTCAGCCTCTATGTTGGAACCGGTGATGGTCGATGCCTATGGCAGCCCGACACCGCTGAACCAAGTGGGCACTGTGAACGTGCCCGAACCGCGCATGGTCACAGTTAATATCTGGGACAAAAGCCTGGTGGGCGTGGCGGAAAAAGCCATTAGAGAGAGTGGCTTAGGCATCAATCCTCAACTTAACGGGACGATCATCATGTTGCCGATCCCAGAGTTGAACGAAGAACGCCGCCGCGAATTGGGCAAAGTCGCAGCACAGTACGCTGAAAGCGCCCGGGTTTCGATCCGCAATGTCCGCCGGGACGGGATGGACCAAATCAAGAAAGCCAAAGCGGCTGGTATGTCGGAAGATGACCAAAAACTTTGGGAAGGCGAAGTTCAAGAATTAACTGACGCCAACATCAAAGCGGTGGACGATGCTTTGGATGTGAAGCAAGCCGAAATTATGCAGGTATAACAAAGCCATGGCTGACACAGCAAAATCCGCAGGCCACGTGGCCGTCATCATGGACGGCAACGGTCGTTGGGCGCAAATGCGCGGTCGGCCCCGTCTGATGGGGCACCACGCGGGGGCCAAGCGGGTGCGCGAAATTGTGGAAGCCTGTCCCGATGTTGGGGTCAAACACCTGACGATATTTGCGTTTTCCACGGAAAACTGGAAACGGACGCAAACCGAGGTGGCCGGTCTGATGCGGTTGTTCAAACGCTATATCCGGCGCGAAACCCAGGACTTGATCAACAACGGGGTGCGCGTGCGCTTCATTGGCGATCGCATTCGCCTGGAAGACAGTTTGGTGGCCTTGATGGACGATTTGGAACTGGCCACGTCCCACAACACTAAGATGAACCTGACCATTGCGCTGAACTATGGCGGGCGGGACGAAGTGACCCGGGCGGTCAAACGCTTGGCCTATGACGTGGAACAGGGCAAGCTGAGCCATTCTAACGTCAACGCTGAAGTCTTGTCGGGGTATCTGGATACGCATTTCCTGCCGGACCCGGATTTGGTGATCCGCACCAGCGGGGAAGCGCGCATTTCGAACTTTTTGCTGTGGCAGTCAGCCTATGCGGAATACGAATTTGTCGACACGCTGTGGCCGGACTTCACGGCTGCTGAATTTGTGAAACTGGTGTCGCGCTTTGGCCAGCGGGAACGCAGGTACGGCGGCATCGCCGTATGAGTGGGGCGTCCTGGGATGACCTGAAAACGCGAAGCCTGTCGGCGGCGGTTCAGGTTGTTATTGCGCTTGTGGCTGTAATTTTTGCCCCATACGGACTTTTGATCCTTCTGTGGGCGCTGTTCTTTTTGATGCACTGGGAATTGGGGGCGATGTTCGGGCTGAACCGCAAGCATCAGTTCGCTGTGCTTGGGCTGGCCAGTTTGGTGGGATTGATCATATTGATCGCTCCAGATCTGGCATACGGGTCCTTTTTCCTGGCTATGACGCTTCTGGCGCTGCCTTTGGTGCCGTCAGCGGTGCTGATCACTCGCCAGCGCGCGCTGTTCGCGGCCTATGGCGTGTTCATGGTGTTTGGGATTACGGCGCTTTGGTATCTGTTCCACGCGTTTGGGCTGAGGGGCATATTGGTCTTGGTGGCCATTGTCATTGCGTCCGACGTGGCGGGGTATTTCGTCGGAAAGTCCTTCGGTGGTCCCAAGTTCTGGCCCGCCATCAGCCCGAAAAAGACCTGGTCAGGAACCGTCGGGGGATGGGCCGCAGGGTTTATTGTGGGCTGTATTGCCGCCGCCCTGTTCGGGGCATGGTGGATCATTCCGATTGCAGTCGTTTTGGCCTTTGGTGGGCAAATGGGCGACATCGCCGAAAGTGCCGTCAAGCGCAAAGTGGGCGTCAAAGACAGCTCCGACTTGATCCCGGGGCACGGCGGCGTTTTGGACCGCTTCGATGGGCTTTTGGGGGCAGGGGCCACAGCGATGGTTTTGCAACTTTTGTTCTGAAGCCATGAAGACAATCACCATCTTTGGGGCCACAGGGTCCATCGGGCAAAATACCCTGGACCTGGTGCGGCGCAACAGGAACGACTTCAAAGTGGTGGGTCTGACGGGCGCATCCAACATCCGGCAATTGGCCCAAGATGCCCTGGACCTTGGGGCAGAAATCGCGGTCACAGCCGATGAAAGCGCCTTGCCCGCTTTGCGCGACGCCTTGGCGGGATCTGGGGTTCAGGCCGCAGCCGGGCAAAATGCGCTGCGGGATTTGGCGGCGCGCCCTGTGGATTTGGCCGTGTCGTCGATCATTGGCGCAGCCGGGCTGGCCCCCAGTTTGATTGCCGCCCAACAGGGCACGACTTTGGCCCTGGCCAACAAAGAAAGCCTGGTCTGTGCAGGACCGCTGTTAAAAGCCACCGCGCAAAAATCAGGGGCCACGATCCTGCCTGTGGACAGCGAACATTCGGCGATATTCCAAGCCTTGATCGGCGAAGATATGGCGGCGGTTGAACGGGTTATCATCACCGCCAGTGGCGGGGCGTTTCGCGATTGGGACACGGCGGATTTGGCAAAGGCCACACCGGACCAGGCCGCCAGCCACCCGAACTGGAACATGGGCCAAAGGATCACCATCGACAGCGCGTCTTTGTTCAACAAAGCGATGGAGGTCATTGAAACCAAAGAATTCTTTGACGTATCCCCCGACAAGATAGAGGTGCTGATCCACCCCGAAAGTTTGGTGCACGCCTTGGTGGGGTTTTCCGACGGGGCGTTGATGGCCCACGTGGGCCCACCCGACATGCGCCACGCCATCGGTTTTGCCATGTACCACCCAACCCGAGCCGATTTGCCGGTTCAGCGTTTGGATTTGGCCCAGATCGGCCAATTGACCTTTCGCCCGGCCTGCGAAGATCGCCATCCGGCCTTGCGCCTGGCGCGCGATGTGATGAAAAACGGTGGGCTGTGGGGGGCTGCGTTCAACGCTGCCAAAGAGGTGGCCCAGGACCGTTTTATCGCCAAGGCCATACGGTTCACGGACATGGCCGCGGTTGTGGAAGAAACCCTGACGCAAATGTCATCGGATTCTGGACTGTCTGTCGCGCCCCAAGACCTTGAAACTGTCTTGCACGCAGACCAACTTGCCCGCAACGTCGCAGCTGCAGTGAAGGTGTAATCCATGTTTGAAATCGGCAGCCTGATCAACGCGTTCGGCGGTGTGGCTTGGCTTGTGTTCTTTGCGATCGTGGCGATCTCTATCATCGTGGCGGTGCATGAATTTGGCCACTACATCGTGGGGCGGTGGTGCGGCATCCATGCAGAGGTGTTTTCTGTCGGCTTCGGCCCGGTCTTGCTGTCCAAAACCGACCGACACGGAACGCTGTGGCAGGTGGCTGCTTTGCCGCTTGGGGGCTATGTCAAATTCAAAGGCGACAGCAATGCCGCCAGCGTTCAAACGGGCGATGTGACAAGGATGGCCCGCGACACCATGGGCGGTGCGCCGTTGTGGGCCCGGGCGGCCACTGCAGCGGCGGGGCCCGTATTCAACTTCATTCTTTCGGCGGTCTTGTTTTTTGGTCTGTTTGTCACCCAAGGCCAGCCGCGTGCCAGCTTGGTGGTGGACACCGTCCAAGCTTTGCCCATCGCCCACGACATTCGCCCCGGCGACAAGATCGTGGCCATGGAAGGCATCGACATTGCCAGCCCCCAAGACATGGGGGCGGCCTTGGATCAGATCGAACCTGCGCCGCTGCTGGACTATGTTGTGGAACGGGACGGGCAACGCGTTGCGGCCCGCGGGCCGTATCCCAGCACCACCTATATCGTGGGGGTTACCCCAACGTCGGCGGCCATGGACGCAGGGTTGCAGGAAGGGGACGTGATCACAGCTGTGGATGGGGTTCAGGTCTTCACGCTGCGCCAAGTGGAACGCATTGTCCGGGCGTCCGAAGGCCAACCGCTGACCCTGTCTGTCTGGAACGCCGGGACCACACGCCAAGTGACGCTGTCGCCCCGGCGCACGGATCTGCCGTTGCCCGAAGGCGGGTTCGAGACGCGGTGGTTGATGGGGGTTTTTGCCGGCACGTTTTTTGAGCCCGGCAACGACCCATTGCCTGTGGGACGCGCCATGAAGTTGGCGGTGGAACGCACGGTGGATGTGATGCAAAGTTCGCTGAGCGGGCTTTATCACATCGTCACGGGCCGTATCAGCGCGTGCAACTTGTCCGGCCCCATCACCATTGCGGAAACATCCGGTCAGATGGCCGCCATGGGAACCATGACGTTCCTGTCTTTCTTGGCGATTCTGTCCACGGGGATTGGCTTGATGAACCTGTTTCCGATTCCGATGCTTGATGGCGGGCACCTGACGTTTTACGCGTATGAAGCGGTTTCAGGTCGACCTCCAAGCGAACGGGCCATGCGGATATTGATGTCCATCGGCGTAGGATTGGTGATGACGCTGATGTTCTTTGCAATTTTGACAGATTTGATTTGCCCTTAAGCCAAATCCTGTGGATAAGTTTTGGTTCGTTTTGACACCCACCTGGCAAGGGGGTATCGCTTCGTTAATTGTGCGATTTGATCTGGGGGATCTGTTCGTGGTTCGGTCTTTTTTCAAACGAAATGCGTCTGCTTTTGTAAGCTTTCTGTGCGTTTTGACGGTTCTGGCCATGGTGCCTTTGGCCGCTGCAGCGCAATCGGTCCGGGTGGATCGGTTGGAAGTGGAAGGCAACAAGCGGATTGAAACCGCCACGATCCAGTCCATTTCGGGTCTGCAGCGTGGGCAAAACGCTTCCAATTCGGAAGTCAATGAAGCCGCCCAACGGGTCCGTGAAAGTGGGCTGTTTGAAACGGTGGATATCCGCGTTGTGGGATCAACGGTCGTGATCACCGTGGTGGAACGCCCCACGATCAACAAAGTGGTTTTCGAAGGCAACAGCCGTCTGAAAGACGAAGAATTGCGGCGCATCGTGCGATCTGTTCCGCGACGGGTGTATGACCCCATCGTGGCGGAAGAAGACGCATCGCGCATCGCCGAAGCCTATGCCACCCAAGGGCGCATCACTGCCACCGTGACCCCGCGCATCGTGCGCCGGTCCGACAACCGGGTCGATTTGGTCTATGAAATCGTCGAAGGCGGCATCGTTGAAATTGAACGCATTTCCTTCGTGGGCAACCGCAACTTTTCTGACCGCCGTTTGCGCCGGGTCGTGGAAAGCAAACAGGCCGGGTTTTTCCGCGCGCTTGTGCGCCGCGACACTTTCATCGAAGATCGCATCGAATTCGACAAACAGGTCTTGCGGGATTTCTATCAATCACGCGGGTATATCGACTTCCAAGTCGTGTCCGTCACGGCGGAACTGACCCAAGATCGCGACGCATTTCTTCTGACTTTCCGCGTGCAAGAAGGCCAGCAATTCACATTCGGCGAAATGACAGTGTCCAGCGATTTGGCCGAAGTGGACCCGGACGAATTCCAGCCGAAGATCAAAATCAAGTCGGGGTCCGTTTACACGCCCGTGGCCGTTGAAAACGCCATCACTCGGCTGGAAATCCATGCTGAACGCAGCGGTTTGAACTTCATCCGCGTTGAACCTGACGTGATCCGCAATGACGCGGACCTGAGCCTGGACATTGATTTTGTCATGACCAAAGGCCCCCGGGTCTTCGTGGAACGCATCGACATCGAAGGCAACACCACCACACTGGACCGGGTCATCCGCCGCGAATTTGACGTGGTGGAAGGGGATCCCTTCAACCCGCGCAGCATCCGGGCCACCGCAGAACGCATCCGTGCCCTGGGGTACTTCAGCAACGCAGAGGTCAACGCCCGCGAAGGGTCCACGCCGAATTCCGTGATCGTGGAAGTGGACGTGGAAGAACAGCCCACCGGCAACCTGTCGTTCGGGGCCAATTTCAATTCCACCGACGGCGTCGGTCTGACGGCCAGTTTTTCGCAGCGCAACTTTTTGGGGCGTGGTCAACGCCTGTCGTTCGGCGTCAACACCGGCCGGTCGGCGCGGTCGTTTGGCTTTTCGTTCGAAGAACCTGCGCTGTTGGACCGGGACCTGTTGTTCGGGATCGACATCAATTACCGCGTCACAGACAACAACAACGCGCGCTATGACACCAGCTCGTTCCGAATTTCGCCCCGCATCGGGTTCCCGGTCAGCGAAAATGGCCGTTTGACCCTGCGTGCATTCGGCAATTCGTTGAAGATGTTCGACGTCACCACCCCTGCGGCGGGTGTAATCGCCAATGAAGCTGCCTTGGGACGCCGGAATGTGGCGGGTCTGGGATATACATATTCCTTCGACAATCGCCGGTCCGGGTTGGACCCAAAAACCGCGTTCTTCTTCCGCTTCGGCCAAGACTTCGCGTTCGGCGACGATGAAAACGGCGGCGACGTAGAGTTTATCAAAACCACTTTGGCCACCGGGGCCGAAACGAAGGTCTTGAATGAAGACGTCACTTTGTCAGCGGTTCTGGAAGCCGGGGCCCTGCATTTTGGCGAAGGCGTCAGCCGCGTGGATGATCGCTTCTTCTTGGGCTCGCGCATCATGCGCGGGTTTGAACCGGGCGGCATCGGCCCGCGCCAGGTCAGCGGCACGGACGATGACGCACTGGGGGGCAACTTCTTTGCCGTGGCCCGGTTTGAAGCGCGCTTCCCCTTGGGTCTGCCTGACGAATACGGAATTTCGGGCGGCGCGTTCATCGATGTGGGTTCTGTCTGGGGATTGGACGATTCCACCATCGCGTCGCAATCACCGGCCAATTCCATCGTCTATGAAGATGGATCGCTTCGGGCGGTGGCTGGGGTGTCGCTGTTTTGGGACACGCCGGTGGGACCGCTGCGGTTCAACTTCACGGAAACGCTTAAGAAAGAAACCCTGGACCGGGATTCTTCGTTCGATCTGACGATCTCTACCAGTTTCTGATGGGGCGTTTGCGCCTGGTTTTTGCGGCCTTTGTGCTGGCATTGACGGCGCACTGGGCCAGCGCGCAAAATTCCAGCGTGCTGTTGATGGACGCCGATGCCGTGTACCAGCGATCCGTGTTTGCGGCCTTTTTGCGCCAGCCCTTGGAAGATCGACGCGTCGCCTTGGCCCAGGAAAACGCCGATCTGGTGGCGGAATTGGAAGCCGAAGAACTGGCCCTGACCGAACAGCGCCCCACCATGGTGCCCGCCGATTTTCAAGACGCCGCCCGCGCCTTCGATGAAAAAGCCAAACGCACGCGGCAGGAACAAGACCGCAAAGAGCTGGATATCCAGCAGGGGCTGGCCACAGTGCGCCGTCAATTCTTCGTGCAAATCCAACCCGTTGTCGCCGAGATTATGCAAGAACGGGGCGCGTCATTGGTGTTGGAAAACAGTTCGGTTCTCTACGGTCTGCCCAGTGTGAACATCACCGACGCCGCCATCGCCCGGATCGATGCCGCCTTCGCCCGCGCCCAAGCGTCCCAGCAAAATCAACCGGCCGAGACAAGCACCGATCCCTAATAAGCTTGAAGCGCTGCCCGTCCCTTGGTAGGCCAAACCACCGAACCGGGGGGATACACATGGCTGACCTTGCGCAGGCTGACATTCAAGACATTCAGGCAATCCTGCCGCATCGTTACCCATTCTTGTTGGTGGACAAAGTCGTCGACATCGACGGCGTGAAATCCGCCAAAGGCATCAAAAATGTCACCATGAACGAACCGCATTTTCAGGGCCATTTCCCTGGAACGCCCATCATGCCGGGGGTCACGATTGTCGAAGCCATGGCCCAAACAGCGGGTGTGATGGTGGGGGTCACCAAGGAATTGGCGGGCACTAATTTTCTGATCTATTTCATGGCCATCGACAAATGCAAATTCCGCCGCAAGGTGGTGCCGGGCGACGTGTTGGAAATGACCATCGAAACGGTGCGCGGCGGATCCAAGATTTGGAAATTCAAAGGCCGGGCCATGGTGGACGGCGAAATGGCCGCCGAAGCGGAGTTCACCGCCATGGTGGACCTGCCAGGGGCATAAGTCATGGCCATCGACCCAAGCGCCACCGTGCACCCCAGTGCTGTCGTCGACGACGCAGCAACCGTCGGGCCCAATTGCACCATCGGGCCGTTTTGCCTGGTGGGGGCGGGGGTCACTTTGGACGCCGGTGTGGAATTGACCAGCCACGTCGTGGTCAAGGGCGACACGGCAATCGGCGAAGATACCCAAGTCTATGCCTTCGCGGTGATCGGCGAAATTCCCCAGGACAAAAAGTTTCAGGGCGAAAGTACCCGATTGGAAATCGGCAAGCGCTGCCGCATCCGTGAACATGTGACCGTGAACACAGGGACGGCTGGCGGCGGTGGGCTGACGGCCATCGGCGACGACTGTTTGTTGATGGCGGGGTGTCACGTGGCCCACGACGCTATGATCGGCAACCGAGTGATCTTGGTGAATTCGGCTGCCATTGCGGGCCACTGCATCATCGAAGACGACGTGATCGTGGGCGGTTTGTGCGGCGTGCATCAGTTTGTACGCATCGGCCAAGGGGCCATCATCGGCGCGGTCACCATGGTCACCAATGACGTGATCCCTTATGGCCTGGTGCAGGCCCCGCGCGGGGAATTGTCTGGCCTGAACTTGGTGGGGTTGAAACGGCGCGGCGTGGCGCGGGCCGACATCACGGCCCTGCGGGCGGCGTTTCAAATGCTGGCCCAGGGGGAAGGCGCATTCCAAGACAGGGCGCGGCGGTTGGGATCTGAATCCGACAGCCCCTATGTCGACAATATCGTGGAATTCGTGTTGGGCCACAGCGACCGGTCGTATTTGACCCCCGGCCAGGGATAGGTCAGGTGCTGGCCTTGATCGCAGGGCAGGGCGCTTTGCCCACGCGCGTGGCGGCCCGGTGCGGGCGCTGGCCCTTGGTGGCGGCACTGGACGGATTTCCCCCAGACGAACTTCTGCCAGAGATCACCTTTCGCTTGGAAACCCTGGGCACATTGCTGCAATCCTTGGCCAAAGCAGGGGTGACCGAGGTGTGCTTTGCCGGCGCCATCCACCGCCCCACCATGGACCCAAATCTGATCGATCAAGCCACGGCCCCCTTGATGCCTAAGATACTAGAGGCCCTGCGCGATGGCGACGACGGGGCGCTGGCCATCGTCATTCGCGTGTTTGAAGCCGCAGGCTTTTCCGTGCGGGCACCGTCCGAATTTGTGGGCGACTTTCTGTTGGCGGGCGGTGACCATGGCAAGGTGGCGGCTGACGCCAGTGCACTGCGCGACATTGCCCGGGCGCGCGATGTTCTGGCGGCGCTGTCGCCATTGGATGTGGGGCAGGGATGCGTTGTGGCCCAGGGCCAGGTTGTTGCGATCGAAGCAGTGGCTGGCACTGACTGGATGCTGCACAGTTTGCAAAATCCGTCGCCGCGGGTGCCCAAGGGCGGGGTTTTGGTGAAAGCCCCGAAAGCCGGGCAAGATTTGCGTGCGGATATGCCCGCCATCGGTCCCGACACGCTGGCGACCGCGTTTAAAGCCGGGCTGCAGGGTATTGCGTTTGCGGCCCATCAGGTGATGGTGCTGGACCCAGATGATGCCATCGCCCAAGCGAACAGCGCGGGCCTGTTCCTGCACGGAATGGACCCGCTGTCGTGAAGGTTTTCATAACGGCGGGCGAAGCATCGGGGGATCGGCTTGGGGCCGACCTGATGGCGGGCCTGAAAACCCTGTGCCCCCAGGTGACCTTCCAGGGGGTGGGCGGTCCGCGCATGACCGCGCAAGGTTTGGCATCGCTGTTTCCCATGGAAGACCTGTCTGTGATGGGGCTGATGGAAATATTGCCCAAGTATTTCGACCTGAAAAAGCGCATTTCCCAAACCGCCAAGGCGGCGGTGGACTGGGGCGCGGACGTTGTCATCACTGTCGATGCCCCTGAATTTTCCCTGCGTGTGGCGAACAAAATCAAAACGGCGGCTGCCATTCCCACCGTGCACTATGTGGCCCCCAGCGTGTGGGCCTGGCGTCCGGGCCGCGCAGACAAAATGGCGGCCCACGTAGACCACGTCCTGGCCGTGCTGCCGTTTGAGCCGCCTTTCATGCAAGCCGCCGGGATGACCTGTGATTTCGTGGGTCATCCAGTGGTTCAAGATCGCGATGTAACCATCTTGGAAATAAGCGATTTTAAAGTCCAACACGCCTTGGACAGTCAGGACATATTGGTGGCCTTGCCCGGGTCGCGTCGGTCCGAAGTGGACCGTCTTATGCCTGTGTTTGCCGATGTTATGGCCGACCCGGCCTTCGACAGTTTTCGATGGGTGATCCCCACGTTGCCCGACCTGGTGCCCGTGGTGGAAAAACACTGCGCAAAATTGCGTGACGCGCCCACCCTTGTCACCGGTGACGGGCTGTCCGCAGATGCCGCAGCCCATGCCCGCAGGGTTGCCTTTGCTGCGGCCAAAGGGGCCTTGGCCGCGTCGGGGACGGTGTCTTTGGAATTGGCGTCGGTCGGCACGCCCATGGTCATCGCCTATGATATGAAATGGCTGTCGCGCCAAATCATTGGGCGTATGTTGCGGGTGGACACGGTGACGTTGGTGAACCTGGTGGCTGAAACGCGTGACGTTCCGGAATTCATCGGCGCAGACTGCACGCCAGACAATATCGCCCGTGGGTTAAAAGCGGTGTTGGCTGATCCCAAAGCCCAGATCGCGGCCATGCGCACCACAATGGACCGGTTGGGGCGGGGTGGGCAGGCCCCGGGTTTGCGGGCTGCCCAGTCCGTTCTCAATGTGCTGAAGCCGTGATCCAGCCGCCGCCCAACACGCGGCTGCCATCGGGGCTGTAAAACACGCAGGCCTGGCCTGGGGCCACGCCAGCTTCCGCCGCCGCCAAAGTGACCGTCGCGGTCGTAGGGCCTTGGGGCGTGATGGTGGCTTCGGCCGGGGGGCGGGTCGACCGCACCTTCACGTCCAGCACCCTTGGGCCTGTGTCAAAGGCATCGTCGCCCAACCAATTCACGTCTTTCAACTGCAACGTCCGCGTGGCCAGCATGTCTTTGGGGCCCACCACCACCTGGCGTGCGTCGGGGTCCAGTTTCACAACATAAAGCGGTTCGCTTAACCCCCCGATGCCCAGACCGCGCCGTTGCCCGATGGTATAGTTGATAACCCCGTCGTGGCGGCCCACTTCTTGGCCCGATTGGTCCACAATCGCCCCAGGCTTGGCCGATCCAGGGCGCAGTTTTTCGATCACCGCCGCATAATCGCCGTTGGGCACAAAGCAGATGTCCTGGCTGTCGGGTTTGTCGGCCACGGACAGCCCGTGCTTTTCCGCCAATGCGCGGGTTTGCGCCTTGGACGTCAGATGGCCCAAAGGAAACCGCAGGTAATCCAACTGGTCCTGCGTCGTAGAAAACAGAAAATAGCTTTGGTCGCGGACCGCATCGGCTGCCCGGTGCAATTCCGCTTTGGTGGCACCGGCTTTGCGTTGGATATAGTGTCCCGTCGCCATGCAGTCTGCATCCAGATCCCGCGCGGTTTCCAGCAGATCTTTGAACTTCACCCGTTCGTTGCACCGGATACAAGGCACCGGTGTTGCCCCAGCCAAATAACTGTCGGCGAATTCGTCGATCACCGCGTCTTTGAAGGCGTTTTCATAGTCCAAGACATAGTGCGGAAAGCCCAAGGTTTCGGCCACACGGCGCGCGTCGTGAATGTCGGTGCCTGCACAACACGCACCCTTTTTGGCAAGGGCCGCGCCGTGATCGTAAAGCTGCAAGGTTACCCCCACCACGTCATAGCCTTCACTGGCCAATTCGGCCGCCACAACGGAACTGTCCACGCCCCCCGACATGGCCACCACCACCCGTGTTTCAGACACGGGCTTGGCAAATCCAAGCGAATTCAGCGCAGGTGTGGCCTGATCAAGTGACATGGGACCCTCGGCAAGATGAACGACAAATATAGGAAAATCAGAACTATTTCCAATGGCGGGCTTCACGGCGTCTTAAACCCCACCGTCCCACAAAGGCCAGGGGGTTTGACTTGGAAAAAAGGAACGTTCGAAGTGTACCTGCGCAAAATCGAAGGGCCGCGCACAGTGATGTTGCCGGACGGTACGGTCTTGTCCCACGCGGATTTGCCGGACCCCGACTGCGGCCGATGGGTCGCGTCGCGCAAAGCGGTCTTGGTGAAGGCAGTGGAATTTGGTTTGATCAACAAGTCGGTCGCCCTGGACCGATATGCACTCAGCGAAGAAGAATTTGCTCAATGGCGCGCAGCTTTCATTGCTGATGGGGAAAACGGATTGAAAGCAACCCGGCGAATTTCCGCTGAAACAAGAAACAACCTAAAAGAGAGTTGAAGTATTTTAGAGTACGAGTAACGTGTAATTAACCTTTGTAATGCAATGGTTTTCCCGAACTTTTACCTACGGGGGCACAGCATGCGCATCTTACTTGTTGAAGACGACCCGGCCACATCCAAAAGTATTGAGATGATGTTGGGCCACGCCAACCTCAACGTTTACGCCACAGATATGGGCGAAGAAGGCTTGGATCTTGCCAAACTCTATGACTATGACCTGATCCTTTTGGACTTGGGGCTGCCGGATATGAACGGCTATGAAGTGTTGCGTCAGTTGCGGTTGGCCCGCATTGAAACGCCGATTTTGATTTTGTCGGGCGACGCGGATACCGACAGCAAGATCAAGGGGTTCGGCATCGGGGCCGACGATTATTTGACGAAGCCTTTCCACCGCGAAGAACTGGTGGCGCGCATTCACGCCATCATCCGTCGGTCCAAAGGGCATTCCCAGTCCATCATCGAAGTGGGGGATGTGCATATCAACTTGGACGCCAAAACGGTGGAAGCCCATGGCAAGCCGGTGCATTTGACCGGCAAAGAATACCAGATGCTGGAACTTCTCAGCCTGCGTAAGGGCACCACACTGACCAAGGAAATGTTTCTGAACCATCTTTACGGGGGGATGGACGAACCTGAACTGAAGATCATCGACGTGTTCATCTGCAAGCTTCGCAAAAAGTTGGCGGCGGCCACGGGCGGGCAAAGTTACATCGAAACGGTTTGGGGCCGCGGCTATGTGTTGCGCGAACCGCAGCCTGTTGATGTTGATCACCGATTGGCCGCCTTGGCCTGATACGCCACAACAAAGGCGGCATCGCAATTCAGATGTCGTCGGTTTGCCTGGACGCTGCCCCCGCTTGCCCCTATTTTTGGGCAAAGACTGCGGGGGCTTTTTCTTTGTCAAAACCAGACGACATTGCCACATTGACCGAAGCGGCGGCTAAGGCAGAATTGGCACGCTTGGCCCAAGACTTGGCCCTGGCAAACACGGCGTATCACCAGGCCGACGCGCCCAAGATGGACGACGCGTCCTATGACGCGTTAAAGCGCCGCAATGCCGCCATCGAAGAAAAATTTCCGCACCTCAAACGCGACGACAGCCCAAGCGACCGCGTCGGGGCCGCCCCAGCCCCTGGGTTTTCCAAAATCACCCATGCTGTTCCCATGTTGTCCCTGGCCAACGCGTTTTCGGACGAAGACGTTCATAACTTCGCCGAACGTGTGGCCAAATTCTTGGGGCTGACACCCGCCGATCTGCGTTTTACCGCAGAACCCAAAATCGATGGGTTGTCCTTGGCCGTCCGCTATGAAGACGGGGTGCTGGTCCACGCCGTAACCCGTGGCGACGGGGAGGTGGGCGAAAATGTCACCGCCAATGTTCAAAGCATCGCTGATATCCCAAAATCCCTTGAAGACGCCCCGGCGCTTTTGGAAGTGCGCGGCGAAGTTTATATGGCGCACAGCGATTTTCAGGATTTGAACAAACGCCAAGCAGACAGCGGCGGCAAGGTCTTCGCCAATCCGCGCAACGCAGCGGCAGGATCACTGCGCCAATTGGATCCAGCGGTGACAAAATCCCGCCCGCTGCGCTTTTTCGCCTATGCCTGGGGGGCGCTGTCCGCACCTTTGGCGGACACGCAAATGGGGTCTGTGCAGCGCTTGTCCGCCTTGGGGTTTTCCGTCAATCCGCTGTTCCAACGCTTTGAAACCGTTGATGAAATGTTAGACCATTACCGTGTGATCGAACGCAGCCGCGCTGATCTTGGATATGACATCGACGGGGTGGTTTACAAAGTGGATGGCTTGGATTTGCAGGCGCGGTTGGGCTTTCGGTCCACCACCCCGCGGTGGGCCATCGCCCATAAATTTCCGGCAGAAACGGCGTGGACGCGGCTGGTGGACATCGAAATTCAGGTGGGGCGGACCGGGGCGCTGTCCCCCGTGGCCCGGCTGGAACCGGTCAATGTGGGCGGTGTGATGGTGTCCAATGCAACGCTGCACAATGAAGATTACATCAAAGGTTTGGACAGCAAGGGCAATCCCATCCGCGATGGCAAAGACATTCGCCCGGGCGATCTGGTTCAGGTGTATCGCGCGGGCGATGTGATTCCCAAGATTTCCGACGTCGATTTGACCAAGCGCACAAATCCCGACCGCTTTGATTTTGCGCAAAAGCTGCAGACTTTGGGCATCGACGGGCACCGCGCGGACGGGGACGCTGTGTGGCGGTATGCGGGCGACGGGCCGATGGATGCCGTGGCGATCGAGGCGTTGAAGCATTTTGTGTCCCGTGGCGCGTTCGACATTGAAGGGTTGGGGGCCAAACAGGTCGAGATGTTTTTCGACGACCCCGACCTGCCCATTAAGACGCCCGCCGACATTTTCACCTTGGCCCGGCGGGACGCGGACAACGCGCTGACCAGCCTGGCCAAGCGTTCAGGATGGGGTGAAAAGTCCGCAAACAACCTGTTTCAAGCCATTGAAGACAAACGCAAAATACCGCTGCACCGGCTGATCTTCGCCCTGGGTATCCGCCATGTTGGCGAAGCTGCGGCCAAGGTTTTGGCCCAAACCTATGGCGATTGGGACAGTTTTCGCGAAGCCATGGTTGCGGCAAGCCCAGACACGCCTGCGCGCGCGGACCTGGAAGATGTGGACGGCATCGGCCCCGTTTTGGCGGCATCGGTCGTCGCGGCTTTTCAAACGCCCGCGCGGTTGGCGGACATTGATGCCCTGGCCGCGCATTTGGACATTCAACCTGCGCAGCAACGGGCCCAGTCGGACAGTCCGGTGGCGGGCAAAACGGTGGTGTTCACCGGCACGTTGGAACACATGACCCGGTCCGAGGCAAAAGCGCGGGCGGAAGCTTTGGGGGCCAAAGTGTCGGGGTCCGTGTCGGGCAAGACAGATTTGGTCATCGCGGGGCCGGGGGCAGGGTCCAAGGCGAAAAAAGCGGCAGACCTGGGGGTGGAAACCATATCAGAGGCCGACTGGATCGCGCTGATCTCGACCTCATGAGTGGGCGACCCGAAATTTTGTTCCCGCTGTTTGCGGACCTGACCACGCTGGACGGCATTGGTCCCAAAACTGCGTTGAATTTCAGTGGCTTGGCGGTGGAAAAACCCCGTGACCTGGCGCTGACACTGCCCAATTCGGTGATCAATCGCACCCCTGTGGACACGGTCCAGGGCACGCCGTCGGGCACGATTGTCAGCGTAGAGGTGGAGGTGACGCGCCACATTCCGCCGCGCCAACGGGGTCGGCCCCACAGGATATTGTGCGAAGATGCCCAAACCACCATAGAGCTGGTGTTTTTTCACGCCCGGGGCCCGTACCTGGACAATCTGTTGCCCGTGGGGGCGCGGCGGTTGATTTCCGGCAAGTTAGAGGTTTTTGACGGTCGGGCCCAAATTGCGCACCCAGATCACGTCCTAAAGCCGGAAGATGCGGGGGATTTGCCGCGATTTGAAGCGGTGTATCCCCTGACAGCGGGAATCACCCAGAAAATCATGGCCAAAGCCACAGCGGCGGCGGTGGGCTTGGTGCCCGAGATGCCCGAATGGATCGAACCGTCGGTGTTGGGCAAAGCGCAGTGGCCTGATTTTGGCACGGCTTTGCGCGCGGCCCATGCGCCGCAATCGGACCAGGACACGTCCCCCAGCACGGTTGCGCGCCAGCGGTTGGCCTATGACGAATTTTTAGCCCACCAGGTCACCAAAGCCATCGCGCGGTCCCGTATAAAGGTGAAAAAAGGCAAAGAAAACAAAGGCAAAGGCGATTTGCAGGATCGTGTCCTGTCGCAGCTGCCCTATGCCCCCACGGGGGCGCAGACCCGGGCAGTGGCGGAAATTTGCGGGGATATGGCATCGCCCAAACGCATGAACCGCCTGCTGCAAGGGGACGTGGGATCGGGCAAAACGCTGGTGGCGTTTTTGGCGCTGTTGCGGGCGGTGGAAGCGGGCGGGCAGGGCGTGTTGATGGCCCCGACCGAGATTTTGGCCGCCCAACACCGCGAAGGATTGCAAGACTTGGCCGCCCAGGCCGGTGTCCGATTAGAGATTCTGACAGGCCGCGACAAAGGCACGGTGCGTTCACAAAAACTTAACGATTTGGCCACAGGCGCGATCCAGATCCTGGTGGGCACCCATGCTGTGTTCCAAGCGGGCGTCGATTTTCACGACCTGCGCTTGGCCATCATCGACGAACAGCACCGCTTTGGCGTGAACCAGCGCTTGGCCCTGGGGGACAAGGGGGCCGCGGTGGACGTTCTGGTGATGACGGCCACGCCCATTCCGCGGTCGCTGGAATTGGCGCAATACGGCGACATGGATGTGTCGACGTTGGACGAAAAACCCCCAGGACGAAAACCCATCACCACCGCCGCCGTGCCCATGGCCCGGATGGACGACGTGGTGGCCAAACTGCGCGATGCGGTGGCCAAGGGCAGCCAGGCGTATTGGGTGTGCCCCTTGGTGGAAGAAAGCGAAGTGCTGGACCTGACGGCGGCAGAAGAACGGTTCAAGCACCTGCGTGCGGCCTTGGGGGACGGGGTCGTGGGGCTGGTCCACGGGCAGATGCCGCCCGCCGACAAAGACGCCGCCATGGCAAAGTTCGTGGCCGGAGAGACGAAAATCCTGGTGGCCACCACGGTGATCGAGGTGGGGGTGAACGTGCCCAATGCCACCATCATGGTAATCGAACGGGCCGAAAGTTTTGGCCTGGCACAGCTGCACCAGCTGCGGGGCCGGGTGGGGCGCGGGGCCCAGGCCAGCACGTGCTTGCTGATGTATCAGGCCCCGTTGTCCGAAAACGGCGAACGGCGGTTGAACATCATGCGCGAAACAGAAGACGGGTTCCGCATTGCCAACGAAGACCTGTCGATGCGCGGGGCGGGCGATGTGATTGGCACGGCGCAATCGGGGCTGCCGCGCTTTAAAATCGCGGATTTGGAACGCCAAGCCGGGTTGATGGCCACGGCCCAAAAAGACGCGCGGATGCTGTTGGACACGGACCCGGATTTGACAAGTGATCGCGGCAAAGCCGTGCGGGTGCTGCTGTGGTTGATGGAACAGGACAAAGCAATTCGTTTGATTTCCGTGGGATAGCGCGCGCGCCTTGGACGGGTTGTTCCTTGGCACAGGCCATTCTTTGGCAAAAGGCTGGCAAGGGGCGGGGGCGCGTGGCCTGTCACGCACCCCCATTTTCACCCCATCGTGGGGCCCCAATCTGATCCCTTGGGGCACCCCCGCGTCCCCAAAAGATCAGCCCAACATCCCCCAATCGCCACTCCGCGATCCCACTTTGTTCACAAATGTTCTCAAAAAGTTCTTTACAAATCGTTTCAATGATGAGAACAAATCAACAACAAACAAAACAAACCAACAAACGTGAGAGCAGCCACAATGACACAACTGACCAAAGCCTGGATCAAATCCCACCCTGAAACCTGTGCGGCCATCAAGGACGCTGTCGGGGTCTTCGCTTTGATGACCATGCTGTACGTGGCGCTGTTTATTCCGGCCCTGTAATTTCGATTTCTGCCTGCACAACCGCTGCCGGGGCGCGCACCTCTTCCCACACTCCTTGAGGTGCTGACTGCCTGTCACGGTTCCTTTCCAGACTGCCTCTGGGGATTGGAACTTTTGGCCCTGGGTCCCTTGCGATATGTGCCACTTCCCGCCGCCTTTGGATTGCCCAAAGTGCGGCGGTTTTTTTTCGTGTAACGTGGGGGGCGGTCAGGCGGCGCCCGCGTCTTCCATGGCCCCCAAGGTGGCGTCAAACGCCAACAGAATGGACGCGTGGCGGTTCTTGTAATCGACGGCGGGCGTCAGAACTTCGTACCCGTCGAAGGGCGAATCGGGCTGGGTTTCGGCCCCCCCCAACATGGCGGCCAAAGCATCGCGCGCTGCGGTAACCTCTTGGTAAGATCGGCCGAGGATATTTTCCCCCATCAGCGACGCACTGGCTTGCCCCAAAGCGCAGGCTTTCACGTCCTGACCAAAATCCGCGATGCGTCCATCGGAATTCATAGTCACATCCACGGTGACTTTTGACCCACACTGCGGGGACCGGCGCATGGCACTGCCTTGTGGGGCGTCCAGACGGGATGCGAACGGCATACTTGCGGCCAGCGCAAGGATGCGAGACGAGTAGAGTTTGATCAAATCACTGTCGGCGCCCATGGCTTGGCCTTTCGGTTGCTGCCCCGTACATAGGGTGCCACGGCGAATGCGAAAAGGGTGGTTCATGTTCGACTTGGACAGTTTGAAATACGACGACCGGGGGTTGATCCCGGTGATTGCCCAATCGGCAGACACGGGCGAGGTGCTGATGATGGCCTGGGCCAATGCCGAAAGTTTGCGCCGCACCTTGGATACGGGCCGCATGACATACTGGTCGCGGTCGCGTCAGGCGTTCTGGGTCAAGGGGGACACCAGCGGTCATACCCAGACGGTGGTGGATTTGCGCATGGACTGCGACCGCGATTGCGTTCTGGCTGTGGTGCAGCAGGTGGGGGCGGCGTGTCACACGGGCCGGCGCAATTGCTTTTACACGTCCATTCTGGGGGACAGCGCGACGGAACTTTTCGACCCGCTTGACTAGGCTGCGCCGCTATTTCTGCAGGCCCACCAGCATCAAAACATCCGACGGGGACAGCCCGTCGTCGCGATAGGCGGCGATGGCGCGCGCATCGTCGCGCTTGGCCAGCCGTTTGCCGCGTTCGTCCGTGATAACCCGGTGGTGGTGATATTTGGGCGGCCGCAGACCCAGCACATCTTGCAATACCGTGTGGATGGCAGTGGCGGGTTCCAAATCTTCGCCGCGCACCACATGGGTGATGATTTGGAACGCGTCATCCACCACGACCGCCAGGTGGTATGCCGCTTCCATTCCGCGGCGGGACACAACCGGGTCGCCGACGTTCGGCACCGTGTGGCCGGGCGATACGGTGACGGTTCCGATTTCGATGCCGCAGTCATCGACCCTGGTATAGTCCAGATCGCGGCGGTGGGCCTTGGCCATGTCCAGGCGCAGGGCCGTGTCGGTGGGCATGGTTTTGGGCTTAGGCTTGTGGCGGCAGGTCCCGGGATAGACTTGCCCGTCGGGGCCAAAATGCGGGGCTGACACGGCGTCCGCGATGTCGCGCCGGGTGCAGGTGCAGGGGTAGATCAGGTCTTGGTCCCACAGCCGTTGCAGCGCGGAATGATAGGCCTTGGCCCGTGTGGATTGCCGCAAGACCGGGGTTTCCCAGGTCAGGTTCAGCCAGGCCAGGTCTGCGTAAATCTGCGCTTCCCAGTGATCGCGGGCGCGGGATTGGTCCAAATCTTCGATGCGGATCAGGAAGCTGCCGTGCATGGCGCGCGCCAGCCGGAACGCTGTTGCCGCTGAAAACGCGTGCCCCAGATGCAAAGGCCCGGTGGGCGACGGGGCAAACCGCGCGCGGATCACAGGCGGCGCAGGACCATCACGTCGGACCCCATGTTCTTGCCGGGCAAATGCGGCCCGTTTTCGCGCGACACCACCGCACAGGTTCCCGCTGCCACAGCCATGTCCAGCGCCGCGTCATAGCTGCCTTCGGCCACGGTGGGGTCGTTGAACGACAGCGCCAAAATGCCCCCCGGTGCCAATTTCGACAGCACCAAATCCAGCGTCTGGGGCGGGGCCGCGCCCAGGGATATCACGCCCGTGGCCACAATGGCGGCATAGTCACCCGCGTTAATGTCAAGCGCCCCGGGCATCGATGCCCAAACCCGGTCATAGACCCCGCGTTGGCGCGCCACATCCAGCATCTGCGGCGAAATATCTGTCCCGTCCACATGCACAAAACCGCGATCCTTCAGGGCCATGCCCGACAGTCCCGTTCCGCAACCGAAATCCAACACAGCCGCATCCAGTGCCACGTGGTCCGCCACTGCAGCAGCGATGCGCCCGGGCGTGGCATAGCCGGCCCCGGTCACGTCGTCGTCATAGGTGGCCGCCCAATCGGCATAGACCGCAAGGGTTTCTTCAACAGGCCGTGGCGCCCACAGCGGGGTATCTAGGGGAACGTCTGTTTCATCGCTCATACAGCTACACTAGTGTGTATGCCGTTGCATGCAAGCCAATCGGTGAAAGACAGTTTGGCCCGCGCGGTATAGGCCTTGTAGCGGTCTTTGCGGTTCTTGCGTCCGCCGCGCACCCCGTCCACCGGCGGAAACAGCCCGAAATTCACATTCATCGGCTGAAACGTTTTGGCATCGGCCCCGCCTGTGATGTGGGTGATCAAGGCCCCCGACGCGGTGTCAGCCGGGGGCGGGGCCATGGGCTGGCCCAGAAGTTCGGCGGCGGCAAACCGGCCTGCCATCAGCCCCATGGCCGCACTTTCCACGTATCCTTCGACGCCGGTCACTTGCCCTGCAAAGCGAATGTTGGGCCGCGACTTCAGGCGCATCTGATCGTCCAGCAACGTGGGCGAATTCAAAAACGTGTTGCGATGGATGCCCCCCAGGCGGGCAAATTCCGCGTCTTCCAGGCCCGGGATCATGCGCAACACGTCCTTTTGCGCGCCGTATTTCATCTTGGTCTGAAAGCCCACGATGTTGAACAAAGTGCCCAGGGCATTGTCGCGGCGCAACTGCACCACGGCATAGGGTTTGTTGGCGGGGTCATGGGCGTTGGTCAGCCCCACGGGCTTCATGGGTCCAAAGCGCAGGGTTTCGCGGCCCCGTTCGGCCATCACCTCGATCGGCAGGCAGCCGTCGAAATAGCCTGCGGTTTCGCCCGGTTTGAATTCGGTTTTGTCGGCGGCCAACAGCGCGTCGATGAAGGCTTCGTATTGGTCTTTGGTCATGGGGCAGTTCAGATAGGCTTTCTGCTCTGCCTCTGTTTCGCCCTTGTCATAGCGCGACTGCATCCAGGCCACGTCCATGTTGATGGTGTCGGCGTGGATGATGGGGGCGATGGCGTCGAAAAACGCCAGGGCTTCGGCCCCCGTTTCGGCTTGAATGGCGGCGGCCAAATCGGGGCTGGTCAGCGGGCCCGTGGCGAAAATCCAGGTGCCGTCTTGGGGCAGGGTGGTGATTTCGTCCCCAACGATGTCGATCAACGGATGGGCCTGCAGCGCCGCCGTCACCGATTTGGCAAAGGGTTCGCGGTCCACCGCCAAGGCCCCGCCTGCGGGCAACCGATGTTTTTGGGCCATGGCCATGATCAGCCCGTCTGCCGCGCGCATTTCCCAGTGCAGCAGACCCACAGCATTGCTGTCGTGATCGTCGGACCGGAAAGAATTGGAACACACCATTTCCCCCAGATCACCCGTCTGGTGGGCAAAGGTTTCCACCTTGGGGCGCATTTCATGGATGCGCACAGGCACGCCCATATTGGCGGCTTGCCAGGCGGCCTCGGCCCCGGCCATACCGCCGCCCACGATGTTCAATCTGTGTTGCGTCTGTTCTTGCGTCATGGCCCGGGTTTAGGGCAGGGATGGGGGAAAGGAAAGAACGAGGACCCCATGCCCGTGCAAATGAACGAGGCCGCATTGACGCAGTTCTTGGCGGATGTTTTCCCCCAAGTGCACGACGATTTTGACGTGATCGCTGTGGACGATGCCACCTGCCAGATCGCCTTGAACGTGGCCGACCGCCACTTGCGCCCGGGCAATACGGTGTCTGGCCCGTCGATGTTTGGCCTGGCCGATGTGGCGGCATACTTGCTGATCCTGGCCCAGGTGGGTCCCAAGGCCCTGGCGGTCACCACCAATTGTTCCATCGACTTCATGCGCAAACCCGCCGCAGACAAGCGCATCGTGGCCCATGGCCAGTTGTTGAAACTGGGCCGCGCCTTGGCGGTGGTGTCCGTTCAGATCCGCAACGAAGGCGACGACCGCGTGCTGGCCGCCGCACAGCTGACCTATTCCTTGCCGCCGCAGGGGT
>JAHDDS010000064.1 GCA_020629235.1 Planktomarina sp. | reverse complement strand
GCGTTTTTGCAAGCCTTCGTTGGCTTGGCGGCGCAGTTCTTCCACCTCGTCATCGGCGAACTTGGGCAAGATGGGATCGCGCTTATACGCTTTGAACGCGCAGCGGCGGGCGATTTCCACGGTGTTGTCCAACGCTTCGGGCAGGTCGGCAAACAGCACCGCCATTTCTGCTGGCGTTTTCAAGTAATGCTGCGGCGTCAGGCGGCGGCGGGGTTCTTGCTGATCGACATAGGCCCCTTCGGCCACGCACAGCAGGGCGTCGTGCGCCTCAAACATCTCAGCCTTTGGGAAGTACACGTCATTGGTGGCCACCAGCGGCAGGTCCATGGCATAGGCCATGTCCACAAACGCGGCTTCGGTCGAACGCTCTGCCGCGTCCCGGGTGCCGTCTTCGCGCGGGTGGCGTTGCAGTTCGACATAGAGCCGGTCGCCAAAGCCCGCCTTCAGCTGGTCCATCAGCGCCTGGGCCTTGGCGCGTTGCCCGTTTTGCAACAGCGCCCCCACAGGGCCGTTTGGCCCACCCGTCAGGCAGATCACGTCCCCTGCATGGGCCAGCACCTGGTCCACGCTGACCTGCGGCAGTTGCCCGTCGTCTTTCAGATACAGGCACGAATTCAGCGCCATCAGGTTTTCATACCCGGCTTCCGTCTGGGCCAGCAGCACCAAGGGCGCAGGCGCGCGCGGCTTGGCGCCGGGATCGGCGGGGTCAAACGCGACGTCGATCTGGCAGCCCATGATGGGCTGCACCCCCGCCTTGGCCGCCGCTTCGCCGAATTCCAGCGCGCAAAACATGTTGTTGGTGTCGGTCACAGCCACAGCCGGCATGGCCATGCCTGCGATCAGATCGGGCAGTTTCTTCAACCGCACCGCCCCTTCCAGCAGGGAATATTCGGTGTGCAAACGCAGATGGATGAAAGACGGATCGGCCATGGCACCACGATATCTGCCCCCTGGCGGCCTGGAAAGCCCCATCCATGGGGCATTGGGCAGAATTTACCAAGCCTTTTGGCTAAGTATCTTGACGCAGGCCGTGCTTTGGTGATTGCTTAGCCTTATGGCTAACCAAATCGAATCCCTGTTCCAAGCCTTGGCAGACCCCACGCGGCGCGCCGTAGTGGAACATTTGGCCCAGGGCCCCGCCAGCGTGGGCACCCTGCACGCCCCCCACGCCATGGCCCTGCCCACCTTCTTGCGCCATCTGAAGGTACTGGAAGACAGCGGCCTGGTGCAGTCGCGCAAAGCCGGTCGCGTGCGCACGGTGCAGTTGCGCCCTGGGGCCTTGGCCGCCGCTGAAGACTGGCTGGCAGCCCAGCGCACCGTCTGGGACCGCCGCTTGGACAGGTTGCAAACCTTGGCCGAACACATCGAACTGAACGATCCCACGCCGGAGTAACCGCCATGATCCACGACACTTTGACCTTCACCCGCACCATCGCCGCCCGGCCGGCCCACGTGTATCACGCCATGACAGACGCCGCCGCCCGCCAAGTGTGGAACAGCCCCGATGAAGACGCCGTATTCCGCGTCGCCGACCCCCAGCCCGCCGCAGCCGGGGGGCGCGAAACGGGCGTGGTTGGGCCGGCGGACAACCCCTATGTCACCGCCCACGCAGACTGGATTGTGACAACGCCCGGGGTGCAATTGGTCTATGCCGAAACCCTGGAAGCGGACGGCACGGCCTTGGCCACCGCCCTGGCCTGCGCCGATTTTAAGGACGTGGATGGCCAGACCCACCTGACCCTGCATGTGCACATCACCAGCTTCACGGGCGCGGATACCTTGGCCGAAGTCCGCAGCGGCTGGGACTTTGCCATCGCCGCCATGGCCGACTACGCCCAGACCGCATAGCCCCGCCAGACGATTTTCTGAGACAGAAAATCAGGCAAAATCTCAGCGAGATTTTGGGCCGTTTTCTGCTTCAGAAAACGCCTCCCCGCCGGGCCCATTTCTGTACGGTGCAGCGCTGCATCAACCTTGGCGCGGCCTGCATGCCTTGCCGCCCGCCGATCGGTTTGAGGTGCGCACCTTCCATTTTTACGAACTCGCGCGATCAAGCGGCCCAGTGGACCCGCGCCATGCGCCACGCCGCAGACCGCCACGGCATCGCGTGGTGTTGTTGGGGCTTCAGCCAGGGGAATCAGCCCGGGTTTCAGGCCTTCGATGTGCAAACCAACGCCCGGCGTCCCGGCATCCTGGACGCATTGATGGGCGACTGATTGTTAGGCGACTGACCCCTTGCCAAGGCGACAGATATTTGCAGACTGATGGGGACCCGCTCTACGCCGCATCGACCGGGTCTTTGCAAGCCATGCTGAGTAACGCGGCAAAGGTAAATCCATGGACATTTCGTTTTCTCTGAACGGGGAAACTGTGACGGCGGCTGTGCGGTCTGGGACGGAAACGCTGCTCGATCATCTGCGCCTGGACCGGGGCTTGTGCGGCACCAAGGAAGGCTGCAACGAAGGTGATTGCGGGGCCTGTTCTGTGATCGTCACCGGGGCGGACGGCGTGGCGCGCGCCATGAACGCCTGCATTCTGTTTTTGCCGCAAATCCAAGGCAAGGCCGTGCGCACCGTCGAAGGCATCGCCGCCCCTGATGGCACGGCGCATCCGGTGCAAACCGCCATGGTGGACCACCACGGCAGCCAATGCGGCTTTTGCACGCCCGGGTTCATCACCACCATGGCCGCGAACCACGCGGGCGGGGAAACGGACCACGACACCGCCTTGGCGGGCAACCTGTGCCGCTGCACCGGATACGCCCCCATCGTGCGCGCGGCCCAGGCGGCGGAAGACGCGCCTGTGCCCGCTTGGATGGCGGAAGCACCCGCAGGGGACATCACCAGCACCGACGCCATTTTTTGCCCCGCCAGCGCGGACGATCTGGCCGCGTGGTACGCCGCACACCCCGACGCGACCCTGATCGCGGGCGGCACGGATGTGGGGCTGTGGGTCACCAAGAATTTGCGCGATTTGGCCCCCGTGGCGTTTCTGGGCCATGCCCGGGACTTGGCGGCGGTGCAAGATCAAGGCGACGCATGGCGCATCGGCGCAGGCGTCACCATCGCGGCATTGATGGACGTGGTGCGGGACACATACCCCAGTTTGCACGCCATGTTGGCGCGGTACGGCAGCCCGCAAGTGCGCCACGCCGCCACCTTGGGCGGCAACATCGCCAATGGCAGCCCCATCGGCGACGGCCCGCCTGCCCTGATCGCCGCCGGGGCCACGCTGCACTTGCGCCAGGGCGACACCCGACGCGACATGGCGTTGGAAGATTTCTTCATCGACTATGGCCAGCAAGACCGCGCGGGGGGGGAGTTTGTCGAAGCCGTGACCTTGCCCAAAACCGCGCCCAATTTGCGATGCTATAAACTGTCGAAACGGTTTGATCAGGACATCAGCGCTGTGTGCGGGTGTTTCGCGGTTGAGATCGACGGGGGCATCGTGGCCAGCGCCCGCATCGCCTTTGGCGGCATGGCGGGCACACCGAAGCGGGCAGCGGCGGCAGAGGCCGCCTTGCTGGGCCAGCCCTGGACCGTAGGGGTGGTGGAAGCTGCAGCCCAGGCCATGGCGGGTGATTTCACGCCCATGTCCGACATGCGGGCCAGTGCGGACTACCGGATGGCCACGGCCCAAAACATGCTGCGGCGGTACTTTGCGGAACTGTCTGGCGCGGCAACAGATGTGCGGGGGATAAAGGCATGAGCGTCACCAAACCCCTGCCCCACGACACCGCCCTGGAACACGTGACAGGTCGCGCGCGGTACGTGGACGACATCCCCGCCCCGGCGGATTGCTTGCATCTGTGCTTCGGCCTGTCGGCGGTGGCGGCGGGCACGATCACGGGGATGGACTTGGATTCGGTGCGTCAAGCCCCCGGCGTGGTGGCAGTGTTGACGGCGGAAGATTTGCCCCACGCCAACGACGTGTCCCCATCGGCCCATGATGAGCCGCTGCTGGCGGACGGCACGGTGCATTATGTGGGTCAGCCTGTGTTTTTGGTGGTGGCCGACAGCCATCTGGCCGCGCGCAAGGCCGCCGCATTGGGCAAGGTGCAGGTGGCAGAGGACACCCCGATCCTGACCATCGAAGACGCCCTGGCCGCCGACAGCCGGTTTGAAGACGGGCCAAGGATTTACGCGAAGGGGGACGTGGACGATGCCTTGGCCGCAGCCCCCCACCGCCTGACCGGGCGGTTGGACATGGGCGGGCAGGAACATTTTTACCTGGAAGGCCAGGTGGCCCTGGCGATGCCAGGCGAAAGCGACATGGTGGTGCATTCGTCGTCCCAACACCCCACGGAAATTCAGCACAAAGTGGCCGAAGCCCTGGGCGTGCCTTTCCACGGCGTGCGCGTCGAAGTGCGCCGCATGGGGGGCGGGTTCGGCGGCAAGGAAAGCCAAGGCAATGCCTTGGCCGTGGCTTGCGCTGTGGCGGCCCAGGTGACGGGACGCCCGTGCAAAATGCGGTACGACCGGGACGATGATTTCATCATCACCGGCAAACGCCACGACGCGCGGGTGGACTATGACGCAGGCTTTGACGATCAGGGCCGCATCAGGGCGGTGGATTTCACCCATTACTTCCGCTGCGGCTGGGCCATGGATTTGTCCCTGCCCGTGGCCGACCGGGCAATGCTGCACGCGGACAACGCATACGACCTGCCCCATGCGCGTATCACCAGCCACCGTTTGAAAACCAACACCCAAAGTGCCACGGCCTTTCGCGGGTTTGGGGGGCCGCAAGGGATGGTGGGGATCGAGCGGGTGATGGATCACATTGCCCACAGGTTGGGCCTGGACCCCGCGACGGTTCGGGCGCGGAATTATTACCCTTCAGCCCTGAGTATTTGTGAACAAAAGAAGCCGGGGACCACGCCCTATGGGATGGCGGTGACGGATTTTATATTGGACGGGATGACAGAGAAACTGCTGGCCGATTGCGATTATCAGGCGCGGCGGGCGGCGGTGGCGGATTGGAATGCGGCCAATCCGATTTTGAAGAAAGGCATCGCGTTTTCGCCGGTGAAGTTTGGGATTTCCTTCACCCTGACCCAGCTGAACCAGGCGGGCGCCTTGGTGCAGATTTACAGCGACGGGTCGGTGCTGATCAACCACGGCGGCACGGAAATGGGACAGGGCCTGTTTCAGAAAGTGGCGCAGGTGGCGGCCACGACCTTGGGGGTTGCGCGCGATGCGATCCGGCCCAGCGCCACGGCCACGGACAAGGTGCCCAATACATCGGCCACGGCGGCATCGTCCGGGTCCGATTTGAACGGGATGGCGGTGCGCGATGCCTGCCTGAAATTGCGGGCGCGGTTGTGTGACCATCTGGGGGACGCGGATGCTGTGTTCGAAGATGGCACGGTGCGATCCAAAGGGCGGGCAATGTCATTCGCGGACCTGGCCCAAGACGCTTGGGCCGCGCGGGTGTCGCTGTCGGCCACGGGGTTTTACGCCACGCCCGACATCGCCTGGGACCGGATCAAGGGCCAGGGGCGGCCGTTTTATTACTTCGCCTATGGCGCGTCAGTCAGCGAAGTGGTGATCGACACATTGACGGGCGAAAACCGCACCTTGCGGGTGGATATTTTGCACGACTGCGGCACGTCGCTGAACCCTGCGCTGGATCTGGGCCAGATCGAAGGCGGATACGTCCAAGGCGCGGGCTGGCTGACGACGGAAGAACTGGTGTGGGATGATGCAGGCCGGCTGCGCACCCATGCGCCGACCACCTATAAAATCCCGGCCTGTTCGGACCGGCCCGACGTGTTCAACGTGGCCCTGTGGGACGCGCCCAACCCGGCGGACACGATTTATCGGTCCAAAGCGGTGGGCGAGCCGCCCTTTATGCACGGGATTTCCACCTTCTTGGCGCTGTCGGATGCGGTGGCGGCGTGCGGGCCGCACTATCCCGATTTGCAGGCCCCCGCCACGGCAGAGGAAGTGTGGCGCGCTGTTGCCCGGGCCCAAGGGTCCGAAACGGGGTGAGTTTTGATTTTGATCAGCTGAACGCCGCCATTGCCGCCCACGGGTCCGTGGTGCGGGTGGTGATCGTGGACATCAAAGGGTCCAGCCCGCGCGAGGTTGGCGCATCCATGGTGGTGTGGGACGGCGGGCAACAGGGCAGCATCGGCGGCGGGGCGTTGGAATTTGAAGCGGCGGCGGCAGCCCGGGCGGGCCAGCTGGGCGTCAGCACCCACGCCCTGGGGCCGGACCTGGGCCAGTGCTGCGGCGGGGCGGTCACCTTGGTGACCGAAGGCTTTGACGCGCCCCTGTCCCCCGCCCCAAGTTTTGCCCGCAACATCGGCGGGGCGGACGATATCCCCGGCATCGTGGCAAAGTTCCAAACCGACATCGCCCAAGGCAATGCATTGGGCAAGCTGCTGTACCGCAAGGGCTGGCTGGTGGAGGCCGCCCAAGACCCCAAGGCCCGCCCAGTTTGGGTCTGGGGTGCCGGTCATGTGGGGCGCGAAGTGGTGGATATCCTGGGGCAGTTGCCGCACCTGCGCGTCACCTGGCTGGACTATGCCCCCGACCGCTTTCCAGACACGGCCAAGGGGCATTTCACCGCGCGACTCTATGATCCCGTGGACCAAACCGCCGCAGACGCACCACAGGACGCACAGCACCTGATCCTGACCCACAGCCACGAGGTGGACCTGGCGATTTGCCATGCCTTGCTGGCCCGGGGCTTTGCCAGTTGCGGGCTTATCGGATCGTCCACGAAATGGGCACGGTTTCGCAAACGCTTGATCGCTTTGGGGCACGCGGCGGACCGGGTGGACCGCATCGCCTGCCCCATCGGCGATAAATCTTTCGGCAAACACCCAGCGGCCATTGCCGTGTCGGTGGCCCACGCCGTACTGTCTGGGCAAGAATCGCATGGGGGCCGTCTTGGGGGAGACACTGCTTGAACTTACGGGCTTGACCAAAGCCTATCCCGGGGTGGTGGCCAACGACGATGTCAGCTTTGACATCGGGCGCGGCGAAATTCACGCCCTGCTGGGGGAAAACGGCGCGGGCAAATCCACCCTGGTGAAGATGATTTACGGCCTGGTGCGCCCCGATGCGGGCCAAATGGTGCTGAACGGCGCGGCCTTCGCACCCGCCGAACCCCGGGCCGCCCGGGCGGCAGGCGTGGCCATGGTGTTTCAACACTTCAGCTTGTTTGACGCGCTGTCTGTGGCTGAAAACATCGCCGTGGGGATGGAACACCCGCCAAAGCCGCGCGATCTGGCGGCGCGGATCACGGATGTGTCCAATGCATACGGCCTGCCCCTGGACCCAGGGCGGCTGGTGGGGGATTTGTCAGCGGGCGAACGCCAACGGGTGGAAATCATCAGATGCCTGCTGCAAGACCCCAAGCTGTTGATCATGGACGAACCCACCAGCGTGCTGACCCCGGGCGAGGTGGACACGTTGTTCGCCACCCTGCGCAAGCTGCGGTCAGAGGGGACATCGATCCTGTATATCAGCCACAAGTTGGAAGAAATTCGCGCCCTGTGTGAAACCGCCACGATCCTGCGGGGCGGCAAAAAGGTGGCCACCTGCGATCCGCGCGAACAATCGGCGCGGGATTTGGCGGAAATGATGGTGGGCAGCGCGCTGAAGCCTGCCCAGGCCCAGCCCGGCGATCTGGGGGATGTGGTGCTGGCGGTGAACGCCCTGTCCCTGCCCCCGCAGTCGGCCTTTGGCACGGCGCTGAAAGACGTCAGCTTTGCCGTCCACGCGGGCGAGGTTTTGGGCATCGGCGGTGTGGCCGGAAATGGCCAAGACGAATTGCTGGCCTGCCTGTCGGGCGAAGTCACCACCCCCTTGGGCACCATGACCATGGACGGGATGGATTTTTCCACCATGTCCCCCAACACCCGCCGGGGCCTTGGCGTTTTGGCGGCCCCCGAAGAACGTCTGGGCCATGCGGCTGCGCCCGATATGTCGCTGACCGAAAACGCCCTGCTGTCGGGCATGGTGCGCGAAGGGTTGCAGCAGCGCGGGGTGCTGAATTGGGGCAAGGCGCGCAGCTTTGCCGAAGCGATCATTGCCAAGTTCGACGTGCGCACGCCGGGGCCAAATTCAGCGGCGCGGTCGCTGTCGGGGGGCAACCTGCAAAAGTTCGTCATCGGGCGCGAAATCCTGCAAAGCCCGCGCGTTTTGGTGGTGAACCAGCCCACTTGGGGCGTGGATGCGGCAGCGGCAGCGGCCATCCGGCAAGCGCTGTTGGATTTGGCCGCAGGCGGCGCGGCTGTGGTGGTGATCAGCCAAGACTTGGACGAATTGCGCGAAGTGGCCACGCGGTTTGGCGCGCTGAACGGCGGCAGGCTGTCGGCGGTGCGCGATATGGCGGGGCTGTCGATCGACGACATTGGATTGATGCTGGGGGGTGCCGATGCTGCGGCTTGAAAAACGACCAAACCCCAGCCGGTTCTGGGCCATAGCATCCCCCATCGCGGCGGTGATTGCCACCATGGTGGCGGGCGGCATCATGTTCTGGGTCCTGGGCAAGGACCCGTTGGAAGCCATCCGCACCATCTTCTGGGACCCGCTGTTTCACGAAAACTTCGCCGCCTATTCCCGGCCGCAACTGCTGGTGAAAGCCGCCCCGTTGATCCTGATCGCCATCGGCCTGGCCATGGGGTTTCGCGCGGGCATATGGAACATCGGCGCCGAAGGGCAGTACATCATGGGGGCCGTCATCGGGGGCGGCGTGGGTCTGGCGTTTTACCCACTGGATGCCTGGTGGATTTTCCCCCTGATGGTGGTGTGCGGCGGCCTGGGCGGGGCCATGTGGGCGATGATCCCCGCGATACTGAAGGCCCGCTTCAACACGAACGAGATTTTGGTGTCCCTGCTGCTGGTCTATGTGGCGGAAAACATTCTGGCGGCCATGGCCTTGGGGCCGTTGCGCAACCCCGATGGCCAAGGCTTTCCCGGGTCGCGCAACTTCGGCGACTTTCCTGCCGCCCACAATGATTTTCTGATCCCCGCCGCGGGCGTCCACTGGGGCGTGGTGTTTGCCATCTTGGCCGTGGTGGTGGCGTGGGGTGTGATGCGGTTCCACGTTTACGGCTTTCGCGTGCGTCTGCTGGGGGAAAGCCCCCGCGCCGCGAAGTTTGCGGGCGTCAGCCCAGGCCGCATGATCGTGCTGTCGTTTCTGATCTCCGGCGGACTGGCGGGCTTTGCCGGGCTGTTCGAGGTGACCGGCCCCGGCGGGCAAATCACGGAAAGCTTCAATTCCGGATACGGCTTCACCGCCATCATCGTGGCGTTCTTGGGTCGGCTGACCCCCATCGGCATTCTGCTGGGGGGATTGCTGTTGGGCCTGACCTACATCGGCGGTGAACTGGCACAGTTGATGCTGGGCTTGCCTGGCGCTGCAATCCAGGCGTTCCAAGGGATGCTGCTGTTCTTCTTGTTGGCCGCAGACGTGCTGACGAATTACCGGGTAAGGGTGCGCGGATGACACATAATCTGAAACTGCCGCTGGCCATGGGGGCCATGATGGGGATCATGATGCCGTTTATGATCCATGCCGCACCCGAACTGGGGCTGGCCTTTGTGTTGGCCCATTTGGCGGTGGCGGGGTTGGCCATTGCCGGTGCGCTTTTGGCGGTCCGGTCACAGCGCTTGGCCCGGTGGGTGGCGCGCATACCCATGCACCGTCCGAACCTGCGTCACGTCGCTGGTATGGCCAGCGGCGCGGTCTTTGGGTTCGCGCTGGTGTGCACCTATTGCCTGATGATCGGCGGAGACCACCCATGGACCTAAGCAACATCAACCCTGCGCTTCTGATCGCTGCGTTGATGGTGGCGTCTGTCCCCATCCTGCTGGCCGCCATCGGGGAAATGGTCGTTGAAAAGGCAGGCGTGCTGAACCTGGGCGTCGAAGGCATGATGATCATGGGCGCGGTGTGCGGCTTTGCCGTGGCGCTGACCACCGGGTCGCCTGTCATTGGGTTCGTGGGGGCCGCCCTGGGGGGCGCTGCGCTGTCGCTGGTGTTTGCGGTTTTGACCCAAGTGTTTTTGACCAACCAAGTGGCCACGGGTCTGGCGCTGACCCTGTTTGGCTTGGGGCTGTCGTCGCTGGTGGGGCAAGGGTATCAGGGATTGAAACCGCCCCCCACCGCCAAGCTGGACCTGGGCCCGTTGGCAGATCTGCCCTTCCTGGGCCAAGCAGTGTTCAGCCACGATTGGATTGTCTATTTCTCGCTTCTGGTCACGGTGGCGGTCTGGGCGTTTTTGAAGTTCACCCGCGCCGGGTTGGTGCTGCGGGCGGTGGGGGAAAACCACGATGCCGCCCACGCCTTGGGGTATAAAATCACCCTGATCCGCACGGCGGCCATCGCTTTTGGCGGGGCCTGCGCAGGCATGGGCGGGGCATACATCAGCTTGGTGCGCGTGCCCCAGTGGGTGGACGGCATGACCGCAGGCGCGGGCTGGATCGCCCTGGCCATCGTGGTGTTCGGGTCCTGGCGGGCGGGATATGTTTTGCTGGGTGCCTATCTTTTTGGCGGTGTCACCGTCTTGCAGTTGAATCTTCAAGTCGCGGGCCTGGCCATACCGGTGGAGTATTTGTCCATGTCGCCCTACGTGATAACAATTTGCGTGCTGGTGGCGATTTCTGCGACTCGCTCCAGCACATCGCTTGCCGCGCCCGGATCGCTTGGGCGCATCTTCCATGCCTCGCGGTGACGCGGGTGTGATTTTAACTGAGGGGGATCTCTATGACCTTTAAATCTTTGCTGGGCGGTTTGGCCGTTGCCGGCCTTCTGGCCACCACAGCCGCCGCTGAGAAAGTAAAAGCGGGCTTCGTCTATGTCGGTCCCGTGGGGGACTTCGGCTGGACCTATGAACACGACAAAGGCCGCCAAGCGGTGGAAAACGCCCTGGGCGACGCCGTGGAAACCACCTTTGTGGAAAGCGTGCCTGAAGGGGCCGACGCCGAACGCGTGATGACGCAGATGGCCCTGGGTGGCGCTGACATCATCTTCACCACATCGTTTGGGTACATGGACCCCACCATCAACGTGGCGAAGAAATTCCCCAAGGTGAAGTTCGAACACGCGACGGGCTACAAACGCGCCGACAACGTGTCCACATATTCCGCCCGCTTCTATGAAGGCCGCGCGGTTCTGGGCCACATCGCGGGCAACATGACCGAAACCAACAAAATCGGTTACATCGCGTCGTTCCCGATCCCCGAAGTGATCCGGGGCATCAACTCTGCCTATATCCACGCCAAGAAGGTGAACCCAGACGTGGAAATGAAAATCGTGTGGGTGTTCACATGGTTTGACCCCGCCAAGGAAGCCGACGCCGCCCAAGCCCTGATCGACCAAGGCGTGGACGTGCTGATGCAGCACACCGATTCCACAGCGCCCATGGGCAAAGCGGAAGAAGCGGGCATCCTGGCCTTTGGCCAAGCGTCCGACATGTCGGCCTTTGGCCCCAACGCGCACCTGACCTCCATCATCGACGACTGGGGCCCATATTATGTCAAGCGCGTCAAAGACGTGATGAACGGCACATGGGAAAGCACAGACACATGGGACGGCATCGCCCCTGGCATGGTGGCCTTCGCCGACATGTCCGACAAGATCCCGGCCAATGTGCGGGCCGAGGCCATGCAGATGATCGAAGACATCAAGTCCGGCGCATACCACCCGTTCACCGGGCCGCTGAACAAGCAAGACGGGTCTGTGTACCTGGCTGAAGGCGAAACCGGGTCTGACTTCACCGGCGACAACCCGCTGGTGGGCATGAACTTCTATGTCGAAGGCATCGAAGGCGACATCCCGAACTAA